>CAZCFC010000154.1:0-7135 GCA_964497815.1 uncultured Cypionkella sp. | reverse complement strand
TGGATCAATCCCACCAGACGGCCCTGCACCTTGACCAGATGATCCGCGATCACCCGGGTTTCATAGGCGGGGTTTGCCGCTTCAAGAGCGATCATGTTGCCACGGCGGCGAAAGCGTTTCAGCGTGGCCTCTGAATCCTCGACCAAGGCCACGACGATATCGCCGTTCTCGGCTGTGGTCTGCTCACGGATCACCACGATGTCACCGTTGTTGATCCCCGCCTCGATCATCGAATCGCCCTTTACCTCCAGCGCGTAGTGCTGGCCTTTGCCGGACAGCATCGAGCCGGGAACAGTAACATTATGGGATATATGGGAAATCGCCTCAATCGGGACACCGGCGGCGATGCGGCCCATCATTGGGATTTCCAGAGCGTGGACGGCGTCCACCGGCAAAGCGCTGCGCGGTGGGTCAACCTTGTCGCCCTGAATGAGCCGTGGCGAGAAGCCGGGCTTTTCCATCGCTTCAGGAAGCTTCACAATTTCAAGGGCGCGGGCGCGGTGGGCCAGACGGCGGATGAATCCACGTTCTTCCAGCGCCGTGATCAGCCGGTGGATGCCAGATTTTGACCGCAAATCCAGCGCATCCTTCATTTCATCAAAAGAGGGCGGCACGCCGTCCTTGTCCATCCGGGTTTTGATGAAATCCAGAAGTTCCAGTTGCTTACGCGTCAGCATGCCCCAGTCCCCATTCAGGTGTTGTCGCTATGTTCTGCCCGTGTTCTTGGTTTGTGTCAAGCGAATGCTGTGTCAGATTGCAATGTAGTCCACGCGCTCGCCCGCCTTGCGCGCGCCATCGCCCAACGGCCGGATCAGCAGCGCGTTTGCCTCGGTCAGGATCGACAGCAAGGCCGAGTCCTGCCTGTCAAACGGGG
Organism: uncultured Cypionkella sp.; assembly: GCA_964497815.1. Classification (GTDB taxonomy): domain Bacteria; phylum Pseudomonadota; class Alphaproteobacteria; order Rhodobacterales; family Rhodobacteraceae; genus Cypionkella. Next base: position 6,261 of record CAZCFC010000154.1, on the reverse strand, counting down.
TGATCACCCCATCCGCCAACCGCGCGCGCATGTAGTGGATGCGCGGTCCGTTGGCGGGTTGATCCGCGCCCAGACGCGCCTGCAGGATGGGGGGCGCGCAATCGGGCTGACCTAGCATCGCGCGCAGCATCGGCACCAGGAAGAGATGACCGCAGACGATGGCCGATACCGGATTGCCTGGCAGGCCCAGCATCGGCACGCCCAGAATATGGCCTGCCATCAGGGGTTTACCCGGACGCATGGCAATTTTCCAGAACGCACGTTCAAGCCCCAGATCAGCGGCAACTTTGCCCACCAGATCATGGTCGCCCACCGACGCGCCGCCGATGGTGACGATCAGATCGGCCCCTTCGGCAAGGCCAAAAACCGTGCGCAAATCGGCTTCGGTGTCACGGGCGATCGGAAGCATCCGCGCCTCGGCACCCGCAGCCTCGGCCATTGCGGCCAAGGCAAAGGTGTTTGACGCAATGATCTGATCTGGGGCGGGCATCTCTCCGGGCATCACCAATTCGTCGCCGGTGGCAATGAAGGCGACGATGGGACGACGGTGGACGCTGACGTCCGGAATGTTCATCGCGGCCAGAAGCGCAAGATCGTTGGGGCGCAGCAGACGCGGACCAAGCGTCTGACCTTCCAGGAAATCCTGACCGCGCGGGCGGATATTGTCACCAATCCGGGCCGGGGCGTTCAAGGAGATCCGACGGCCCAGTGCGGCAACGTCTTCCTGGATGGCAATCGTCACAGCGCCTTCGGGCAGCGGCGCGCCGGTGAAGATCCGGGTGGCCTGATCGGGGTCAAGTCGACCTGCAAAGGCGTGGCCTGCGCCGGCCTCACCGATGACGGTGAACTGCGCGCCCTTGTCCGCCGCCGCCCCCAAAGCATAGCCATCCATGGCCGAGGCGGCAAAGGGCGGCTGCGTCAGCCGGGCCACGGCAGCGGTGGCCATCACCCGGCCAGCGGCGCGGCGCAGGGGCACGGTTTCGGTGCCCAAAGGCGTGGCCAGGGCCAGACAGCGGGCAAGGGCCTCTTGAACCGTGATCATCATTGTGCCTCGTAACGGCCTGATTTGCCGCCATCTTTAAGGACCAACCGGATGCCGTCGATCGACATGGATTTCTCAACCGCCTTGACCATGTCGTATATGGTCAGGCAGGCGACCGACACCGCTGTCAGCGCCTCCATTTCCACACCCGTCTGGCCGCCGGTCTTGACGGTGGCCTCGACGATGATCCCCGGCAGACCGGGATCGGCGCGCAGATCAAGCGAGACTTTGGTGATCGGCAGGGGGTGACACAGCGGGATCAGATCTGCGGTCTTCTTCGCCGCCATGATGCCAGCCAGACGCGCAACCCCCAGAACGTCGCCCTTTTTCGCCCGACCTTCGGTGATTAAAGCCAGTGTTTCAGCCGTCATTCGCACCGCACCGCGCGCCGTGGCGATCCGGTCGGTGACAGGTTTGGCCGAAACATCGACCATATGGGCCTGTCCCTGATCGTCGAAATGGGTCAGACCACTCATGCGCCCCCCTCCGACGTCAATGGGCGGGACAGGATGGCGCGGGTGGCGGCGGTGACATCGGCCTGACGCATCAGGCTTTCGCCAATCAGGAAGCAGCGCGCGCCATAGGCCGCAACATCAGCCAGATCTGCGGGGGTGAACAGGCCGGATTCCGAGACGATCAGGCGGTCTTCGGGCACGCGCCGCGCCAGATCGCGCGTGGTTTGCAGCGTGATTTCAAAGGTATGCAGGTTGCGATTGTTGATGCCGATCAGCGGCGATTTCAGCGCCCCCGCGCGTTCCAGTTCCGGCAGATCATGCACTTCGATCAGCACATCCATGCCCTGCTCGAATGCCGCCGCCTCCAATTCGGCCGCCTGTGCGTCGGAAACGGACGCCATGATGATCAGGATACAATCGGCATGCAGCGCGCGGGCCTCGGCCACCTGATAGATGTCATACATGAAATCCTTGCGCAGGCAGGGCAGCTTGGTGGCCGCATGCGCCGCAGTCAGATAGGCGTCGTCGCCCTGAAAGGACGGACCGTCGGTCAGCACCGAAAGGCAGGTGGCCCCCCCGGCCTCGTAGGCGGCGGCAAGGGCGGGCGGGTTCAAATCGGCGCGTATCAAGCCCTTGGAAGGGCTGGCTTTCTTGATCTCGGCAATCAGGCCATAGCCGGTGGTCGCGGCTTCGGACAGCGCCCGTGCAAACCCGCGCGGGGCGGGGGCTGCGCGGGCTGCGTCCTCTACCTCGGCCAAGGGGCGTTTGGCTTTGCGGGCAGCGATTTCTTCCAGCTTGTAGGCTTTGATACGGTCAAGAATCGTGGTCATGCTTGGGCTTTCGTGGTGCGGCGAACGGGGGTTTCACACCAAGCTACGTCTTTGCTTCGCGAATACCAGCCCATAACCCCGAAGGAGAGGTGAAGACAGATGAACACAGATGGCCCTGTGTCAGGGGTTGGTCAGACGCCTGAGCGCCTCGATCTTGGCTTTCGCAGCACCGGAGTCGATGGAAACCCGTGCCATTTCAACACCTTCCTTCAGGTTTGTGGCTTTGTCGGCCACCATCAGGGCGGCGGCTGCGTTCAGCAACACAGCGTCACGGAAGCCGCCCTTTGCGCCTTCAAGCAGTGCGCGGAAGGCGATGGCATTCTCTGACGGAGTGCCGCCCTTGATCGCCTCAAACGCATAAACCGGCAGTCCGGCATCTTCGGGATGCAGGGTGAATTCGCGGATGTCGCCATTCTCCAGCGCGGCCACGGCGGTGGGGGCGGCGATGGAAATCTCATCCGACCCATCGCCACCATGCACAAGCCAGGCCTTTTCCGACCCAAGCGCCAGCAGGGTCTCGACCATCGGGCGGATCAACGCGGTTGAAAACGCCCCCGTCAACTGGCGCTTTACCCCCGCAGGATTGGTCAGTGGACCCAAAATATTGAAGATCGTGCGGGTTCCCAGCTCGGCACGCACGGGCATGACATGGCGGGTGGCTGGGTGGTGCATCGGGGCCATCATGAAGCCGATTCCGGCCTGTGTCAGGCAGGTTTCCACCATTTCGGGGCCGATCATGACGTTCAGTCCCATCTCGGTCAGCGCGTCGGCGGCGCCCGATTTCGACGACAGGTTGCGGTTGCCATGTTTGGCCACCACAACACCTGCGCCCGCGACCACAAAAGCGGTGGCGGTGGAGATGTTCAGCGTGCCCTTGCCATCGCCGCCGGTGCCGACGATATCCATCGCCCCCGCCGGCGCACGGACCGCGTTGCATTTGGACCGCATCACACTGGCGGCGGCGGCATATTCATCGACCGTTTCGCCGCGCACGCGCAGCGCCATCAGAAAACCACCGACTTGGGCCGGGGTGGCGGCCCCATCGAACAGGGCCCCGAAGGCGGCCTCGGCCTCGGTCCTTGTCAGCGCACGGGTGGCGGCGATGCCGATCAGCGGCTTGAGAACGTCGCTCATGCTGGCACGCGGGCTTTTGCGGAATGGGCGCGGGCGGAGTCGAGGAAGTTGCGCAAAAGTTGGTGGCCGTGTTCAGAGGCGATGGATTCGGGATGAAATTGCACGCCTTCGATTAATTTTTCCTTGTGACGCAGACCCATGATGGTGCCGTCCTCCAGCCATGCGGTGATCTCAAGGCAATCGGGCAGGGTTTCACGTTCGACCACCAATGAGTGATAGCGCGTGGCGGCGAAGGGTGAGGGCAGATCGCGGAACATCCCACCGCCCTTGTGATGCATCGCACCCATCTTGCCATGCACGATCTCGTGGCAGCGGATGACACGGCCACCAAACGCCTCACCAATGGTCTGATGGCCAAGGCAGACGCCCAAAAGCGGCACATCGGCCATGGCTGCGGCACGGGTCAGTGGCACGCAAATGCCCGCGCTCGCAGGATCGCAGGGGCCCGGTGACAGCACGATCAGCTCTGGCTGCAGGGCCAGCGCCTCTTGCACCGACATCGCGTCATTGCGCACCACGCGAACATCCGCGCCCAACTCACCCAGATAATGGACAAGGTTATAGGTGAAGCTGTCATAGTTGTCGATCAGAAGGAGCATCTTGCAGGGTCCGGGCGGAAAGAGGATGAAGGCACAGCAGGTTTCGGTTTATAAAGAGGCCGAACACTAGATGGGCCTAGCGGCCAACGGGCGTCAAGGGCAAGTGACGCTATTGATGAAGTGGAGACGCAGTTGATCCGTAACTTTGTGGCAGGGGCGCTTTGGGGTGGTGTGGTGGCGGGCGTCGGGTTGGGCGTGATTTCGCAAGTCACGCCGATGCCGGGTGAGATGGCACAACCAGATGTCGCGCCGTCCGAACCCGACGCGGTGCAGGTGGCCGATGCCGAGGCACAGGCCAATGCCGTGATGGACCAGCCCGGGACAAAGACGGGCACAAAGGCGGTGGAGCCGGCTGACGCCCCCGCGCCCGCGGCCCCGGATCCGAACCTGCCCGAAACGCCGCAAGCGGTGGTGCCCGATGCCAGGCAACCGGACGCGCCTGCAATTGCAAAGGCAGACCCAGCCCCCAAAACCACAACCGAAACCGCAACCGGGGCGGACAGTCCGGCCACGGCCCCTGTATCACCTGAGCCCGACTCTGCTGAAAAGCCCGCGGTGCAGCCGTTGACGCAGGCCGATGCCCCTGCGGCTTTGGCCAAGACCGATGCGGAAGGCACCGCACCAGCCTTGGTGGCAAATGGCGATGCGGCCACCACTGCTGTGGCTCCTGGCGGTTTGCCCGCCGCCGCTGCGGCCGAGATGGCGCCTCCTGCTGCCGAATTGCCGCCGCCCGCAGCGCAGCAGGCGGATGAGGTTTTGCTGAACCCGGCACCGGTTCCGGCGCAGGATCCGGCACCTGCGCAGATCACCATGGAGCCCGAAACGGCACCGGCCGAAACGGCGCCCCAACCCGGTTTGCTGACTGACACTGCCCCCGATACCCTGCCCTCGACCGGGACGTTAAGCCCGGATGTGGACGGGGTCACCACCGGGCGGCTGCCGCGCATTGGCGATGCCGCAGCCCCGCCTGCCGAGACGGCACCGACTCGGGCCGAGGATACGCCGCCGATCCGGCGCTTTGCCCGGCCCTTTCAGAACGACAGCGGCAAGCCTTTGTTCGCGGTGCTGTTGCGCGACACCGGGGGCGCAGATGTGGACCGTGCCCGACTGGCGGCGCTGCCGTTCCCGATCACCTTTGTGGTGGACCCGCTGGCGGACAACGCAGCAGAGGCCGCCACCATCTACCGTGCGGCAGGGCAAGAGGTGGTGATGCTGGCCTCTGGCATTCCGGATGGCGCGCAAGCCTCTGATCTGGAACAGACTTTTCAGTCACACTCTGGCACCTTGCCCGATGCTGTGGCGGTGATGGATCCAGGACCGGGCGGGTTTCAGGACAACCGCCCGCTGGCCACGCAGGTGGTGCCCTTGGTCAAGGCGCAGGGCCGGGGACTGATCACCTTTGAGCGCGGGCTGAACGCCGCCGATCAGGTGGCGCGGCGTGAGGATGTGGCATCGGCCACGATCTACCGCCAATTGGATGCCGAGGGGCAAGACACGCCGCTGATCCGTCGCATGTTGGACCGCGCATCGTTCAAGGCAGCGCAAGAGGGCAGGGTGATGGTGCTGGGCGATACCCGCCCGCAAACCATCGCGGCGCTGATGGAGTGGACGCTGGAAGGGCGCGCGTCATCGGTCACGCTGGCCCCGGCGACGGCGGTGATGACGGTCAAGTAGGGACCTGAAACAGGGTTAAGCCGTTGAGCAGGTTGGGATAAATAGCGTCTGATTGACGTCTGTTCCGTGTATGGCATGCGTATGGTTTGCGTACCGACGTTGTGCGAAGGCGCAGAAGCGGATTTGCGTGAAGGCCAGGCGCGTGGCCTGATACCAGCGCCGCGCGCAGGCGTATGTCTTTGGACACGCGGCAATTGGTGCATGACATCCACCGGCACCGCGAGGCGGGGGGGGGGCGGCAATGGCAGTTGTGTATTGCCGGGCTGAAGCCCGGCCTGCTGTGCTTGGATCGTGTTGGACTGAAGCGCGGCTTACAGGTTGCCTTTGCGGGCAAACATGCCGGCGTCTTGCGCCGCGCGCCGCAGGGCGAAGGACTTGTTGACGGTTTCCTGATATTCGGATTCGGGGTCGCTGTCATAGACAACGCCGCCCCCGGCCTGAATGTACAGCGTTTCATCCTTCAACACGGCCGTGCGCAGGGCGATGCAGAAATCCATCTCGCCATTCCCGGCGAAATAGCCGACGCC
>CAZCFC010000153.1:3255-7169 GCA_964497815.1 uncultured Cypionkella sp. | reverse complement strand
CGCCCCGGCCAGAAGTGCCGTCCGAAGGTTTGGCAGGATCACATGGCGAAAGGTGGCAAAGGCCGAAGCGCCCAGATCGGCGGCGGCGCGGGCATAATTGGGCGAAAGCTGGATCAGGTTGGAATAGATTGTCAGCGTCAGCAGCATGACAAAGAAATGCACAAAGCCGATCACGGTGGCCGTTCGGGTTGACGCAATCTCCAACGGTTCGGCAATGGCCCCGATGGCCAGCAGCGCCTTGTTGATCACGCCGTTCTGCCCCAGCACCAGCAGCCAGGCGTAGGACCGCACCACATAAGACGTCCAGAACGGCAGCACCGCCAGCATCAAGGCAAGCCTTTGCCACGGCGCCGGCACCCGCATCGCGATGATCCACGCCAAAGGATAGGCCAGCAGGATCGAAATCACCGTGACAATCGCGGTGATTTCCAGCGACACGATCAGACCTTTCAGCAACGACGGATCGCTGAAAAACCGGATGTAATTGTCGGCAAACAGGCCATGCACGATGGCCCGCCCCTCCATCCGCGCCAGACTGAGCGCGGCCATCACCGCAAAGGGGATGACGAAAAAGGCCAGCACCCACAGCAGCGCCGGGGCGATGAACCCCAAGGCGCGGCGTCGATCCGAATGTGCGATGCTGGCCATCGGCTTAGTTCTGCAACATCGCGGTCCACATGTCCTGCATCGCGGCATCAAGGGCGGCATCGGGCACCGGGTACAGCTGGCTGCGGGTCAGATAGTCGGGCTGATTGTCCCAGCGCAGCACGGCCTTCTGCTCGGGTGTCAGCACCTCACCCGCCTTCTTGTTGGCGGGCATCCCCCAATAGCACGAGGCCGTCGCCAGACGCGCCTGCCCCTCCGGACTGGTGATGTAGTTCACGAATTGCAGTGCCGCGTCCTTTTTGGTGCTGCCCTCAAGCACCGCCAGCGACTGCGCCCAGCGCACCGCCCCCTGTTTCGGGATCGTCCAGTCCAGATTGGCGTTTTCCGATGCCAGCACCGCCGTCAGCCACTCACCGCCGCCCACCAGCACATCCACTTCGCCGGTCGCCAGCGCGGTCTGGCTGGCAACCACATCCCCCACCGATTTCGACGCGGCTTTCAGCTTCATCAACGGTTCGCTCAGAGCGGCCAGACTGTCCACCGTCATCTCGGCTGTCTTGCCACCACTGGCCACCTGCATCAGGCCCAGCACCGGCATGTAATAGTCATAGATCGCGATGCGGCCATCGTATTTGCCCGATGTCAGCGCCGCCATGTCCTCCATATCCGCCGGATCGACCTTGGTCTTGTCAAAGGCGATGGTGTTATAGCCGAATTTCTCGGTCACGGCATAGATCTTGCCGTCGCGGGTGTTGGCTTCGGGCATCACCAGTTCGGGGAAGAAATCGGCAGTGGCCAGCTTGTCGGCAGGCAGTTCGGCCAAAAGACCTGCATCCACCGCCCGGCCCACATCCACCGCGTCAATCACCATCACATCCCAGTCGCCGGGCTGTGACTGCTCCAGAATGGTCAGGCCCGCGGCGGTGCCCTCATATTCCTTCAGGTTCACCTTGATGCCGGTTGCGGTTTCAAACGGTTCGATCAGCGCCGGGTCGGAATGGTCACACCAGACCAGGGCGTTGATCTCTTCGGCGCTTGCGGTCTGGGCGAGCCCTGCGGCAAGCAGGGTCAAAGCGGTCAGGCTTTTGGTCATGGTCGTCTCCCGATGGTGATGTCAGGGGGTCTTGCGCCCCCGGTTGGGTCAGGCGTTTTGCAGGCGATGGCGGTCGGATTTCGGCAGCACACACAGCATTTCATACAGCAGGTTGGCCGCCACCAGCGCCGTGGTCCCGGCCATGTCATAGGGTGGCGACACCTCGACCAGATCGCAACCGACAAGGTTCAGACCGGCGCAGCCGCGGATGATTTCCATTCCCTGCCAGATTGTCAGGCCGCCAATTTCCTGCGTGCCCGTTCCGGGGGCAAAGGCCGGATCAAGGCTGTCGATGTCATAGGTCAGATAGACCGGCGCATCCCCGATCCGCGCACGGATCTGCGCCATCAGCGGGGCCATGGATTTGTACCAGCACTCTTCGGCCTGAATCACCGTCCAACCGTTCTTGCGGCCCCAGTTGAAATCATCCGGGCTATAGCCGGTGCCGCGCAATCCGATCTGGAACACCTTGTCATTTTGCAGACAGCCATCCTCGAATGCGCGACGGAACGGGGTGCCGTGGGCGATTTTTTCACCGAACATCTCGTCATTGATGTCGGCATGGGCATCAACATGGATCAATGCCACCGGCCCGTGCTTTTTGGCGATCGCGCGCAAGATCGGCCAGGTCAGCGTGTGATCGCCCCCCAGCGTCAGCGGAATGGCGTTGTGGGTCAGCAAATCATCATAATGCGCGGTGATCAGATCGACCGTCTTTTTCAGATCAAAGGTGTTGATGGCCACATCACCGACATCGGCCACCTGCATCGCTTCGAACGGGGCTGCCCCCGTGGCCATGTTATAGGGGCGCAGCATCACGCTTTCCGATCGGATCTGGCGCGGCCCATGCCGGGTGCCCGAGCGGTTGGAGGCACCAATGTCCATCGGCACCCCGACAAAACAGGCATCCAGCCCCGCCGCCGAGGGGGCGGCGGGCAGGCGCATCATTGTGGTCGGCCCGCCAAAGCGGGGCATGTCGTTGCCGCCCAGCGGCTGATTATAGCGGGGTGTGGTCACGGGCATCTCATCACTTTTGAGGAATTTTCCCGATCATGGCAGCGGATGCGGTCCTCACACATATGAAAGTGACAGAATTCACATTGAGAAACGTCAAACTATCGTGCAGCCAGCCCATGCGCCGCCCGCAGCACCTGCAAAAAGCTTTCGATCAGCCGCACCGGTTCCTGATCGCGGCGCGTCACCAAATCAAAGGTGCAGCGATAGGTGATGGTCTCGGGCGCAATCGCGCGCAGCCGCCCCGCCTGCACCCAAGGCCGGGCGGTATGGTCTGGCAGAAAGCCCAGATATTGCCCGGACAGGATCAGGATCAGTTGCGGTTCGATCTGATACACCAAGGCCCCGATGTTTTCGAACCCCAGATTGCGCACGAATTCTTCGCGCCAATAGCCGCGGCTGACAATCTGATGATCCTGCACCGCCGCCAGCGTCAGCGACTGGGGGGCCGCGTCAAACAGCGGGTGACTGTCGGCGCAATAAAGGCTGTGGGTTTCGCCATACAGCGGCTCATAGCGCAGGCCGGGGGCCTTGTGGGGAAAGCTGCCGATGCCCAGATGGCGGTCGCCGCTGCGGATCTTTTGCTGCAAAACCTGCGGCGGGTCTTCGGTGATCTCGATCAGCACCGCATTCGGCTGCGCCTTGAACCGGGCGATGGCATCGGACAGCCGCATCTGCGGATCGGTCACGATGCTGTCGACGACACCGATTTTCAACTGCCCCACCAGTTGCTGGCCAAGCCCGCCCATATCCAGTGCGAAATCGTCCAACGACCGCAGCAGGCGGCGGGTCGCCACGATCACCAGATTGCCCTGGTCGGTCAATTCGAACCCCTCGCGGCCCCGGCGGCACAGCTTGACGCCCAGCCGATCCTCCAACGCACGGATGTGGATCGAGATGGTCGAGGGCGAGATGTTCAACTCGGCCTGCGCGGCCATGAAGCCACCATGGCGCACCACGGCGTCAAACACCCGCAGCGCTGTCAGATCCGTTCCGGCTGTTTTCACCGCGTCCTCCTGCACCTCTGCCTGCGAAAGACATAGCGCGAAACCGCACGCAGGCGGAACCCGGTGCGTGGCCCCAAGGTGATCCCTCAACCTGCCCGATGTGCCGACGGCCATGCAGGGCCCGGCCAAGGGCAAACGGGGGGGGCAAACGGGGGGGGGGGCGAATGCAGGCGGGTCATGGCCAGCCGGCGAAC
>CAZCFC010000153.1:0-3245 GCA_964497815.1 uncultured Cypionkella sp. | reverse complement strand
ATGCCCCCCGACCCCATCCCTTCCCTGGCCGGACGGGCCGAGGGGCGCGAAGGGCGGGACGAGGGGTAAGGGGGGGGGGGGGCCGAATAACGGGGGGCGAATGCAGGCGGGTCATGGCCGGCCGTCGAACATGGTGCCGGTGGATCGACAGACCGCCCCCCCAACAGACCGCCCCGCCCAACAGACCGCCCCGCCAAAGGCCCGATCGTGGCACCGCTGCCCGGTCAGCCCTTGCGCGCGGGCAACGCCAGCCCCACCAGCATCCGCGCAACCGAGACATCGTCATTGCGCCCCATCCCGACGGCAGCGGTCATCACGAACCTCTGCAACATGGTGGCCGCAATCAAAGTGGGAAACCCCCTCCCCCGGCCCATGGCGGACACGATGCCCAGATCCTTGGCAAACCAGACCCTTGGTAAAGATGTCCACGCGCTCTGCGCAGCATGGTCTCGGTCCAGAATATGCGGCACCCGGTTTTCGAACATCCACGAATTGCCCGCCGATCCGGTGATCACCTGATTGCCCTTTGCGATATTCGTATCCATCGCCCGGGCAAAGGTGTTCACCTCGCAGGCGGCCGCAATGTGAACCCCGGCCAGCCATTGGTTGACCATCTTGATGGCCGCACCCGTCCCCGCCTCTGGCCCCGGGTCATGAACCTTGGCCGCAAGGCTGGTCAGCACCGGGCAGCCCCTGGCGAAGGCATCGGCGGTGCCCGAGGCCATCACCGTCAACGCGCCCGATGCCGCCCCATGCCACCCCGTGCCGCCCGAACGGCACCACCACTGATCGCGGCATCCAGATAGCCAAACCCGCAGGCATGGGCGCGGACGGACAGCGCCCGCGCCGACTTTGGGGCCATGACTTTGTGGCCATGACTTTGGGGCCATGGTGGCGCAAGACGGGATCACGCCGCCGGGGGGCCATGACGGCCGCCGCGCCCTTGGGGCCGAACGGCACGGCTTTGGTCTGGCTGGTGGTCACCCCGACGCAGACCACCACATCCGCGTTCTGCACCGCCATCGCCAGACTGCCGGCAGGGCGGCCGCCCAAAGCCACCCGCCGCGCCACCGCATCGGCAGTCAGATCGAACCCAGCCACCGCATGGCCATCGGCCAGCAGGGTCTGCCCCATACCGGCCCCCTTCGCCCCAAGGCCGACCACGCCACCCTTCATCTCTGCCCGCTTGTCGATCCTTGCCCCGATTTCGGTGCGCCTTCAGCACTTTGCCAAACGGCACCTTGCCATCACGGATGGCCGCAGACTTGTCTTGCCATACCGCCGATGCTAGCCTTGACGGCGCAAGGGGTAACGCATGGCGGAAACACCGGGCCAGGCCTCAGGGCATGGTGCAGGTGATTGCCTTTCAGCACTTTGGCGACCACTTCGGAAAGGACAAGCCATGCTGTTGGGCGCGGTGGCCGATGACATGACCGGAGCGACCGATCTGTGCCTGATGCTGGCGCGCGAAGGGCTGCGGACGGTGCAGGTCATCGGTGTGCCGGATGGCCCATTGCCGCAGGCCGATGCCATCGTCATCGCGCTGAAATCGCGGTCCGTCCCGGCAGACAAGGCGGTGGCGATGTCGGTCGCTGCGGCACAGCGGCTGCTGGCGGGCGGGGCGCGGCAAGTGCTGTTCAAATACTGCTCTACCTTCGACTCGACCGATGCCGGCAATATCGGCCCGGTGACCGAGGCGTTGCTGACCCTGACCGGCTGCCCGCTGACCATCGCCTGCCCCTCATTCCCGGCAGCGGGGCGCACGACGTATCGCGGGCATTTGTTTGTGGGCGATGCACTGTTGTCGGACAGCCCGCTGAAGGATCACCCCCTGAATCCGATGCACGATGCCAATCTGGTGCGGGTGCTGTCGCGGCAAACCGCACTGCCGGTGGGGTTGGTGACGATGGACACGATTGCGCAGGGCGAAACCGCGGTGCGGGCGGCCTTTGCCGCACAGGCGGCGGCGGGCAAGCGCATTGTGGTCGTTGACACGCTGACCGATGCCGATCTGCGCACCCTTGGCGCGGCTTGTGCCGACATGGCGCTGGTGACGGGCGGCTCGGGGATCGGCATGGGTCTGGCCGCCACCATCGCAACCGCCCCCCGCCCCGCGCAAACGCAGATGGCAGCGCCCGGCGGCCGCTCTGTGGTGCTGGCCGGATCCTGTTCGGTTGCCACCCGCGCACAGATAGCGATGGCGCAGGCGGCGGGGATGCCATCGGTCGCCGTCGATGTCGATCGCCTGATGTCAGGTGCGCAGACCGCAGCCGACCTTGCTGACTGGGCCCTGGCGCAGCCACACGACAGCATCCCCTTGATCTGTTCCAGCGCCGATCCCGCCACCCTGCACGACATTCAGGCCCGCTTTGGCCCCCACACCGCCGGAGCGCTGATCGAGCGTACTCTGGCCGCCACAGCGCGGCATCTGCGCGATGCGGGGTTTGCCCGCTTTGTGGTGGCGGGGGGCGAAACCGCGGGCGCGGTGGTGGCGGCGCTGGATGTGACCACGCTGCACATCGGTCCCGAAATCGCCCCCGGCGTGCCATGGACGCGCAGCATCTGCGGCCCCGATCTGGTGCTGGCGCTGAAATCCGGCAATTTTGGCGGCGCGGATTTCTTCCTGAAGGCATGGGATTTGCTGAAGACAGAGCGCGCCGATGACTGACGAAACCAAGGCGCGCGACGAAATTTGCCGGGTTGGCGCATCGCTGTTCAATCGCGGGCTGACGGCGGGGGCCAGCGGCAATATCTCGGTGCGGCTGGACGATGGCGGCTGGCTGATGACGCCCACGAACGTGTCGCTTGGGGCCCTGAACCCGGCCCGGCTGTCGCGGCTGGACGCCACGGGGCGGCTGATGTCAGGCGATGCCCCCACAAAAGAGGCGTTTCTGCATCTGTCGATGTATGGCGAACGGGCGGATGCGGCGGCGGTTGTGCATCTGCATTCCAGCCACGCCACCGCCGTCAGCATCCTGCGCGATGTCGACCCCAACGACGTGCTGCCCGCTCTGACCGCCTATTACGTCATGCGCGTGGGGCGGCTGCCGTTGGTGCCCTATTTCGCCCCCGGCGATCCCGATCTGGCCCATGCGGTGCGCGCGCTGGCCAGCACGCACCACGCGGTGCTGCTGGCCAATCACGGCCCTGTGGTGGCGGGCACCAGCCTTGCCAACGCGCAATTCGCCACCGAAGAGCTGGAAGAAACCGCCAAGCTGTTTCTGATGCTGCAACACCAGACACTG
>CAZCFC010000152.1:0-7220 GCA_964497815.1 uncultured Cypionkella sp. | reverse complement strand
GGGGAATTTCTTTACCGTGCGGGATTTGTTGGAGCAGGGCTATCCGGGCGAGGTGATCCGCATGGTCTATCTGGGCACGCATTATTCCAAGCCGATGGATTGGACGAAGGAGAAAGCGGAGCAGGCGGAGGCGACGCTGCGGAAGATTGCAGAGTTTTTGAACGCTGATGTGCTTTCTAAGCCGTCGTTTGATCGAAGGTATGCTAAGCCGCCTCAGGAGTTTGTCGACGCGCTTGCAAATGACCTCAATACTTCTCTGGCATTGACTCTTATCAGTAAGTATCTGAAAAATATGGAGGAAGGCAATCTTCTTGGAGCGCTAACTCTACTTGGATTTTATCCCGACGGATTGAGACTCAAGTTTTCGCCGTTTGAGTTCCGGACTTTCGATAACGGACAAGCATCTGGGCAAAGGGCTAGGGGATTTGGCGTTGGCGGCGCGCATTTTGACCTTTTGACCAAGTTGGGAACACAGTTTGACGCTTTGCGTCAGTTGGCGATGGCAACCAAGGACTTCTCAAAGGTCGATGCAATGAAGTTGGCGCTGATCGAGGCAAATGTTGAAGTGCGGATGTCCAAGGAGGGCGTCCAACTTGTACCTGGGCCAAATTTCGATTTTTCCAAACTGGAATCCCTCAAATGACCGCCCGCACCCTGTCCACCGCCCGGAGGCCAAAGCCTTCGGGCCGCGCACGACACGCCCCCTCGGGGCGGGCGCGGCAGTGCCGCTCCCACCCCGGCGTGTCCTGCGCGTCCCTGTGCTGCGACCGAAAGGATGGGCTATGAAAGAGCGGCTTTATCTGTTCGACACCACGTTGCGCGATGGGCAGCAGACGCAGGGCGTGCAGTTTTCCACCGCCGAAAAGCGGCAGATTGCCATGGCGCTGGACACCCTTGGCGTCGATTACATCGAGGGCGGCTGGCCGGGGGCGAACCCCACCGACAGCGAATTCTTCGCCAATGCGCCCCAGACCCGCGCCACCATGACGGCCTTTGGCATGACCAAACGGGTGGGGCGGTCGGCCGAGAATGATGATGTGCTGGCCGCCGTGCTGGATGCCGGGACGCCCGCGGTGTGTCTGGTCGGCAAGACCCATGAGTTTCATGTCACCACCGCGCTTGGCGTGACGCTGGACGAAAATCGCGACGCGATTGCGGCCTCTTTCGCGCATGTGGTGGGACGTGGGCGCGAGGCGTTGTTTGATGCCGAGCATTTCTTTGACGGCTACCGCGCCAATCCGGCCTATGCCTTGTCTTGCCTGCGCGCCGCGCTGGAGGCGGGGGCGCGCTGGATCGTGCTGTGCGATACCAACGGCGGCACCTTGCCATCCGAAGTGGGCCGCGTGGTGCGCGAGGTGATCGCAAGTGGCATCCCCGGTGATCGGCTGGGCATCCACTGTCATGATGATACGGGCAATGCCGTGGCCAATTCGCTTGCGGCGGTCGAGGCGGGGGCGCGGCAGATCCAAGGCACGCTGAACGGGCTGGGCGAACGTTGCGGCAATGCCAATCTGGTGACGCTGATCCCGACCCTGTTGTTGAAGGCCCCCTTTGCCAGCACGTTGGATACTGGCGTCAGTCTGGACGCCTTGCCAGGATTGTTGCGGCTTTCCCGTATGTTGGATGATATTCTGAACCGGGTGCCACAGCGATCGGCCCCTTATGTCGGCGCATCGGCCTTTGCCCACAAGGCCGGGCTGCATGCCAGTGCAATCCTGAAGGATCCAACCACATACGAACATGTCCTGCCGCATCTTGTGGGCAACGAGCGCGTCATTCCGATGTCCAATCAGGCCGGGCAATCGAACCTGCGCGCGCGTCTGCAAGCCGCCGGGATCGCGGTGGCGGCGGGCGATCCGCGGTTGGGGCGCATCCTTGAAATCGTCAAGGAACGCGAAGATCAGGGCTATGCCTACGACGGTGCGCAGGCCAGCTTTGAGTTGGTGGCGCGGCAGGAACTGGGGCTGTTGCCGACGTTCTTTGAGGTAAAGCGCTATCGGGTGACGGTCGAGCGGCGCAAGAACAAGTATGACCGCATGGTCAGCCTGTCCGAGGCGGTGGTTGTGGTGAAAATCGGTGACCAGAAAATGCTGTCGGTTTCGGAAAGCATGGATGAAACCGGCACCGATCGCGGCCCGGTCAATGCGTTGTCCAAGGCGCTGGCCAAGGATCTGGGGCCGTATCAGGGCGTGATTGACGATCTGCATCTGGTGGACTTCAAGGTCCGCATCACGCAGGGCGGCACCGAAGCGGTGACGCGGGTGATCATTGACAGTGAGGACAGTCAGGGCCGGCGCTGGTCCACCGTGGGGGTTTCGGCCAACATCGTTGACGCCAGCTTTGAGGCCCTGCTGGACGCGATCAACTGGAAGCTGATCCGTGATGTCGGGGTGCCGGCGTGACGATCGAAGCCTGCGCCCGGTTGGTCGAGCGTGGCGATCCGGATCGGTTCGCGGCGGTGATGGCGGCACCCGCGGCGGTGCGGGCGCGGCTGTGGCCTTTGTATGCCTACAATCTGGAACTGGCGCGCGCCCCTTGGGTCACGAAAGAGCCGATGATTGCCGAGATGCGCCTGCAATGGTGGCGCGATGTGGTGGCCGAGCCCACAGCCCGCGCGCATGAGGTGGCGGGGCCGCTGCATGATCTGATCCGAAAGGCGGGCCTGCCCGTGCCGGTGCTGGACCGGATGGCCGAGGCGCGGCGCTGGGATATCTACACGGATGCCTTTGCCGACCGGGCGGCGTTTGATGCCTATCTGGACGACACCGCAGGCGGGTTGATGTGGCTTGCGGCGCGCGCCTTGGGGGCGGCTGACGCAGCCGAGGCCCCGGTGCGTGCCTATGGTTGGGCGGCCGGTCTGGCCGCTTACCTGCGCGCGGTGCCGGACCTTGAGGCACGCGGTCGGCTGCCTTTGGTGGACGGGCGTGCCGAGGCCGTGCGCGACCTGGCGCGCGACGGTTTGGCGCGGATTGCGCAGGCAAGGGCAGGGCGGCGGCTGGTGGGGCGGGCCGCCCCGGCGCTGCTGGCCGGATGGCAGGCCGACGCTGTGCTGCGCATGGTGGTGGCCGATCCGCGCGCGGTGGGCGCGGGGGCGCTTGATCTGTCAGAATTTGCGCGCCGGGGGCGGTTGCTGTGGCAGTCCATCACGGGCCGCTGGTAGCACGGGCCGCTGGTAGCAAGGGCCGCTGGTAGCAAGGGCCGCTGGTAGCAAGGGCCGCTGGTAGCACGGGGGGCAAACCGCCCGCCCCTTTTCTTCAGCGCATCTCCTTTGGCCGCAGCGCCAGCCAGATCAGCGCCCCCCCCGCAAGCACCAGAAACGGCAGCATCGCCATATTCACCGCCTGCCAACCGGCCTGCACCGATCCGCCCGAGCAGTTCATCAAGCCACCCGACGAAAAGCTGGCCAAAGTCACACCGCCAAACACGATCAAATCGTTCATCCCCTGCATCCGACCGCGCTCTGCCGGGGTATGGGCCGAGGTCAGCATCGTGGTGGCACCAATGAAGCCAAAGTTCCAGCCAAGCCCCAACAGGATCAGCGCACCGAAGAAATTCGTAAGTTCGACCCCCGACATCGCCACAGCTCCCGCTCCGGCCAGTATGACCAGCCCGGTCGCCATCACCTTTTCCACCCCAAAGCGTGCGATGATATGCCCGGTAAAGAACGAGGGCGCGTACATGGCCAGCACATGGGCCGTCACCACATTGGCGGCGTCCTTCGTCTCAAACCCGCAGCCAACCACCGCCAGCGGCGACGAGGTCATCACCAGGTTCATCAATGCGTAGGACACCGTGGCCACGATCACCGCAACAGCGATGCGCGGGGTGCGGATCAGCTCCATCCGGCTGCGGCCTTGCGCGTCACCGGCCATCGGCGGCCTTGGCTTGGGAATGTTCAGACCCGCGAACAGGAACACACCCAGAAAGTTCAGGGCGATGACCGTCAGATAGGTGCCAAGGAACGGGATCACAAAGGCCCCCGCCGTCAGCTTGACCAGTTGCGGCCCCACCACAGCCGACAAAAGCCCCCCCGCCATCACCCAGGAAATCGCCTTGGGCCGGAACGCATCGGACGCGGTATCGGCGGCGGCAAATCGGTAAAATCCCTGCGCCGACATGTAAATACCCGAGAAAAACGCGCCGATCAGGAACAGCAGGAAAGACGATGTGTAAAGCCCATATGCCCCGACAGCAGCCCCGATGGCACCCCCCGCAGTGCCCAGAATGAACCCCGCCCGCCGCCCGTACCGCGCCATGAAGGATGACAGCGGCGTCGCAGTCAGCATCGAGCCGATCACCATCAGCGAAATCGGCAGCGTTGCCCAACAGGCATTGGGTGCCAGACTTTGCCCCGCCAGACCTGCGATGGTAAAGATCATCGGCAATTGGGCGCCAAGGATGGCTTGCGAGGCGACCAGAACAAGGACGTTGCGGTGGGCGAGGCGATCGGTGCTATCTGTCATCATGGTCAAGGGTTAGGACTGACATCAAACCGGGGCAAGCCGGATTCGACATGCCATCAGGGTTTGATGTCGCCGCTCGGACAGGGGTGCAGGAAATATGCCAGGCCGTATCATCGAGACGCCGGATTGCGTGGCCGAGGGGGCGGCTTTTCTGGCCGCAGCACATCCGCGCTTTGCGCATGCGCTGACGTTGACCGGGCCGCTGCCCCTGCGTCGGCAGGCGGATGGGTTCACCGCCCTGCTGGATGCCATCACCGGGCAGCAGGTGTCGGTGGCATCGGCCAAGGCAATCTGGGCGCGCCTGCAGGCCGCCGGGCTGACCGATCCGGCAGCGATGGCGCAGGCCTCGGATGATGCGCTGCGGGCGGTGGGGCTGTCGCGGCAAAAGGCGCGCTATGGCCGGGCGCTTGCGCAGGCAGGGATTGATTACGACGCGCTGCGCACGGCCTCTGATGCGCAGGTGATCACGACCCTGACCGCGGTGCCGGGGATCGGCAACTGGACCGCCGAGATCTACGCCATGTTCGCGCTGGGGCGGGCGGATGTGTTCGCGCCCGGCGATCTGGCCCTGCAAGAAGGCGCGCGGCTGCTGTTTGATCTGCCCGACCGCCCGAATGAGCGCACCCTGCGTGCCATGGCCGGCGACTGGAGCCCGTGGCGGGCAGTTGCAGCCCGGATCCTTTGGGCCTATTACCACGTGGCAAAATCGCGAGAGGGCATCCGATGACATCCACCAGACCGCTGCAGTTCGGCCGCAAGGCGCCTCGGTCCGGCAAGTCCCGGTCGATGGTGGTCTTCCTGCACGGCTATGGTGCCGATGGGGCCGATCTGCTGGGGCTGGCCGATCCGCTGGCACCGCATCTGCGCGACACCGTGTTTTATGCCCCCGACGCCCCCGACGCATGCGCCAGCAACGGTTTTGGCCGCCAATGGTTCCCGATCCCCCGCTTTGACGGCTCGACCGAAGCCGAGGCGAAACGGGCGATGGCCCGCGCGGCCGATGATCTCAACGCCTTTCTGGATGCCAGACTGGCCGAAGAAGGCCTGACCGCCGCCGATCTGGCCTTGGTCGGCTTTTCCCAGGGGGCGATGATAAGCCTGCACATAGCCCCGCGCCGCAGCTTGAAGATCGCAGGCGTGGTGGCAATCTCGGGCCGCCTGATTGCGCCCGAATTGCTGGTTGCGCAAACCGTGGTCAAACCGCCGGTGCTGCTGGTGCATGGCGATGAAGACCCGGTTGTCGATTTCAGCGAAATGGCAAAGGCGGGCAATGCGCTGGTGGCGGCCGGGTTTGACACATATGGCCATGTCATGAAAGGCACAGGCCACGGCATCGCCCCCGACGGGCTGCAAGTGGCGCTGCATTTCCTGAAGGAAAACCTGCCCGCCTGAATGATGAAATTTGACTAAAATCTTCATCCTCTGTGCGCAAATATCCCACGGGGGGGGCGGGGGTGTGAAACCCCCGCGGCCAATGCCGCAGACTAACGCCCGCCCATCGCAAGATAGGCCGCACAGCCGGTCAAAGCGGCAAAGTCATCCTCGACCACCTGCACCGAGAAACTTTCCATGAAGGTGCCGAACCGCCCCTTGTCGCGGAACGATTGCATCAGCCCCATCTCGGCCATGAACGGTGTCATCGCGCGGGCCACGCCTCCGATCAGGTAAATCCCGCCAAAAGGCAGATGGATCAGCGCCAGATTGCCCAGTTCTGCCCCCAGCAAATGCACATAAAGCCGCGCGGTTTCGCGCGCCATCGCATCGCCAGCGGCCAGGGCTGCCATGATGTCGGCGGCTTTCATCTCTTGGGGCGACCCGGCTTCGGCGGTCACAAAGGCATGCACCCGCTCCAGTCCGCGCCCGGCCAGCACGTCTTCAACCCCGGCAAAGCCGTGGGCATGCGGGCCATGCACCTCGATGAACCGGGCCAGCCGGTAATCCTGATCGGTCCGCACCGGCATCGAGATGTGGCCGCATTCCGATGCCGCCACCAGCCGGCCCCCGGCGGTGTCATGCACCGGCGCTGCGTTCATGCCGGTGCCGACGCCGACCACCAGCATCGCCCCTTTGGCCTGCTGCGGACCTTCGATCAAGGGGCGCAGGAACTGCGGCGCGATGTGGCCCAGGGCGTGGCCCTGCGCCTGCAGATCGTTCAGGATGGCGGTTTTGTGGGCTCCGGTGGCACGGATCAGCAGGGCTGCGTCAATGGTCCAGTCCAGATTGGTCATGACCGCCACGCCGTCGCGCACCGGACCTGCCGCCGCCACGCAAACACCGTCCACCGCCGCCACGCCCGCCTCGGCCAGATACCGCTTCAGCACCGGTTCCAGGCTGGGAAATTCGGCATTGGAAAAGCGCCGGATGCTGTCGGGGCGCACCACCTTGCCATCGGCCAAGGCCACGCGCGTGTTGGTGCCGCCAATATCGGCAAGGATTGCAAGAGGTTGAGTCATGGCTGGCACCTTTGGATCATGGGGGGCAGCGCAGGGCCATTGCGCAGCGGTTGACTGGTTTTATGAGATTTTGCCGAAACGGCAAGCCCTTCTGCGCGGCGCATCTTACACCGTCCGGGGCGCAGGACCGGTGGATTGGCCCAGAATCAGATCAGCTTCAAGCAGGCGTTGATGCGGGGCAGAACCGGGGTCTGCGATCAGGTCCAGCAGCATCTGCGCCGCAATGCGCCCGGCATCGCGAACCGATGACCGGGTTGCGGTAAAGATCGGCACATCCTCGCCGTTCTTCAGATAGCTGAGTTCG
>CAZCFC010000151.1:0-7246 GCA_964497815.1 uncultured Cypionkella sp. | reverse complement strand
ATCGCCAATCGCCTGTGCGGCATCATTGGCCGATTTGACGGCTGCGGCGCGGATCAGATAGCGCAACTGGATCTTCTGTCCGGCCTTCAGCCCAAGACGCGAGGGCGGCTGCGCCGCCGCGTTCTTGGTCACGGTAATCATCGTGTCCAACGACAGGTTGCCGCGTTCGATCTCTTCAAACGCGATGTAAAGCGTCATCATTTTGGTCAAGGATGCCGGATGCAGCCGCGTGGTGGCGTTTTCCGAA
This sequence comes from uncultured Cypionkella sp., assembly GCA_964497815.1. Taxonomy (GTDB): domain Bacteria; phylum Pseudomonadota; class Alphaproteobacteria; order Rhodobacterales; family Rhodobacteraceae; genus Cypionkella. The sequence continues at coordinate 6,999 of CAZCFC010000151.1, read as the reverse complement.
TACAGCGTTTCGCCGGTGCGGGCGTCCATGACAAATGCGGCATAGGGGGCCGCCCGTGATTCTTGCGGACCCGAACAGGCCGCAATCAGCGTGCATACTGCCAAAAATAAGAAATTCCGGACATACTGCCCCACAAGGGGTGTCACCTGTCTGCCCATAATGCCTGCCTCTTTACCCCTCATTCAGCGGGGGCTTTTTCTGCTGGCCCAAGGCTAGCACGAAGGGTGTTTCAGGAAAACCCCTTACTTTCAAAGGCTTTTCGGCTTTTCCTGAAGTTGTGGCTTGTTTGCCCAAATAAAGAACTCGCCTCTAGTAGTTGTGGGGGTGATCCAGTTGCGCCACAAGATCGGGCAAGGCCCCCAGATTGGTCAGACTGTGAAAGCGGCTGTGCCCGATAGGGGCGTCGGCGTGTTCCAAAGCCCAGGTCAGCCCGTGCGGAACATGCACGCCCCAACCGCCTGCGGCGATGGCGGGCAGAACATCGGATTTCAGCGAGTTGCCGACCATCATCGCCGTCTCTGCAGCTGCGCCATGCCGGGCAAAGATGCCGGCATAAACGGCGGCGGTCTTGTCGGACACGATTTCCACGCCGTGAAACAAATCGCCGAGGCCCGATTGCGCCAGTTTGCGTTCCTGATCCAGCAGGTCGCCCTTGGTGATCAACAATACCCGATGGCTGGCGGCCAAGGCCCTGACCGACTGTTCCGCATGGGGCAAAAGCTCGATCGGGTGGGACAGCATCTCGCGGCCGGCGGCCATGATTTCGGCAATCACCGATCCCGAGACGCGCCCTTCGGTCACTTCGATGGCAGTTTCGATCATCGACAGGGTAAAGCCCTTCACACCAAAGCCGTAATGTCCCAGATTGCGCCGCTCGGCAGCCAAAAGACGATCGTGCAAGTGGGCGGGCTGGGCATGATCGGCCAAAAGACGGACAAAGCGGTCCTGTGTCAGCCGGAAAAACGCCTCGTTTTGCCAAAGCGTGTCATCCGCGTCGAATCCGATGGTGGTGATCATGGTTTCCCCCTACCAGCAGCATCCATGGGGCGGGGGTCTTTTCGCAAGCCAGAAAATCGCTATACTTCAACAGACACTAGAAATTCGCGAATCCATCGGAGACTGCCCCGTGCCGTTCATTGCGCCAGTCATGTCGGACAAGTCCTCGGGCCCGGGGGATGACACGTCGATTCTGACCAAGACCAAGACCCGCAGCGCCCGCCCGCCGCTGTATAAGGTCATGCTTTTGAACGATGATTACACGCCGATGGAATTCGTGGTGCATGTGCTGGAGCGGTTCTTCGGCCTGAACCACGCCCAGTCGTTTGAAATCATGCTGACCGTACACAAAAAGGGGTTGGCGGTGGTGGGGGTGTTTTCCTATGAAATCGCCGAAACCAAAGTGGCGCAGGTGATGGATTTCGCCCGCCGTCATCAGCATCCGCTGCAATGCACGATGGAAAAAGAATAGCCCCGCAATGTGGGCGAAATAACCCCTGATTTCAGGCCTTTAGAAGGAATTTGCCGCAGTTGCGGCGCTCATGCGATCTGCACGTTTGGAAATGGCGCTGGCTACCGGCGCGCTTGTGGTGCCTGAAACCGGCACGATTGCGGTTTATCAACCGCGTGTGGGCGATGATCTGTCCAGCCTGCCAAAAGACCGGGTGCGGGTGGTGACAGGGTTCAGGCCCGATCACGACTACTTTGCTGCGCAGGGCTATTCGTTAACGGGACAGCCGCCTTTCGCTGCCGCAATTGTCTGTCTTCCCCGCTCGAAAGCCGAAGCTTTGGGCCTGATCGCCACCGCGATGCAGGACGTGATTCCGGGCGGCCAGGTGATGATCGACGGGCAGAAGACCGATGGCGTTGACGCCATTCAGAAGCAATGTCGTGCGGCCGGTCTGTTAACGAATGAGGCGATTTCCAAGGCTCATGGCAAAGCCTTTGTGATGCCCGCAGCCCCGGTGCCCGCCGAGTGGCACGCCGCACCGATGCAGGTTGCGGGGGGCTTTCAAACCCGGCCGGGTGTCTTTTCCGCCGATGGTCCGGACCGGGGTTCGGTGCTGCTGGCCGCTGCTTTGCCGGCAAAACTGCCAGCGCGGATTGGCGATCTGGGGGCGGGCTGGGGCTATCTTTCCCGTGCCATTCTGGCGCGCGACGGCGTCAAGGAACTGGATCTGGTTGAGGCGGATGCCGTGGCTCTGGACTGCGCCCGCGTCAACATTCCCGATCCGCGCGCACGCTTTCATTGGGCCGACGCCACCACATTTCGCGCGCCAAAGCTGTGGGATGCTGTCGTGATGAACCCGCCCTTCCATGCCGGACGCGATGCCGATCCAGCCTTGGGTATGGCGTTTTTGAAGGCTGCACAGCGCGGTTTGGCCCCAAATGGGGTGCTTTGGCTGGTGGCGAACCGCCATTTGCCCTATCATGCCACTTTGACAACGCTGTTCCGCGAGGTCGAAGATGTGGCGGGTGACAGTGCATTCCGGGTGACTTGCGCCCGCTATCCGATCCGCGCGCGATCCTGACAAAGGGGCCGACATGACTTTTTCCATCGCAGGCAAAACCGCCATCGTTACCGGTGCGGCCAACGGCATCGGGCTTGCCATCGCGCGGCATTTCGTGGACCGGGGGGCGAATGTGATGTTTGCCGACATCGACGAAAACCGGCTTGAGGCCGAAGTCGGAGGGGCCGCCCGTACCGAAGGGCCGGTGCGCATGTTTGTCGGTGATCTGCGCGAGAAACTGACGATTGCCAACCTGCTGTCGGCCACGATGGATGCCTTTGATCGCGTGGATATTCTGGTTAACGCCTCACGCGCGATGAAGGTGTCTGACCCGCTGAAAGTCGATGATGATGCGGTCGAGGAACTGCTGGAGCAAAACCTGCTGACCAGCCTGCGCCTGAGCCAGATGACAGCGAAGCGCATGATCCTGCAAGCCGCCGCCAATCCCGAAGGCCCGGCGGTGGCGGGGACAATCATTAACCTTTCCTCGATCGCTGCACAGCGCACCCTGCACTGTCTGATGGGCTATTCGATCGCCTGCGCCGCGGTCGATCAGATGACCCGGTCGATGGCGGTTGCCTTGGCCCCCAAGGGCATCCGGGTGAATGCGGTGGCCATCGGTTCGGTTCTTAGCGCCAGCTTGCAGACCGCGCTGAAAGAAGCCCCCGACTATCGCGGCCTGATCGAGCGCGGCACGCCATTGGGAACCATCGCGCCAGCGTCAGAACTTGTTGAAACTGTTCAGTATTTGGCCTCGGACGCCTCTGCGTTCATGACCGGACAGATCCTGACGGTGGACGGTGGGCGCAGTCTTGTGGATGCGGTCAGCGCGCCGGCGCACTGATCATTCGGGGTATTGCGCCTTGCATTGGGCGACGGCGGTTGTGGCGGTTTTGGCCTGCTGGGCGCGCTTTTGTTGCAGGCTTTGCAGCTTGGCACGCTCGGCGTTCAGGTCAAGGGCCACGGCCTGACGCGTGGTTCGTGGCACCTCTTCCAGACACATGTGGGGCCTGGGGTCGGGGTTCGCCGTGGTCGGGCGCGCCGTGCAGTCCTGCCATTCTGGCAGATAAATCGTAACGTTTTCATAGCCATAACCGCGCGCAAGATTGCCTTCAGTCTCGACGATCAGGCGATCCACGACGCGCATGTCACGGGTGGCGGCACCAATGCACTGCTCTTGCGGGGTGCCGCAGGCGGTCAGCATCAGAAGGGCGGGCAACAGGCTGCGTTTCATGGCCGACTCATGCTTGGGAAACCTTGCTTTACTATAGGGCTTCGGCATTGATATGCCATGACAGCGGTCAATGGTGCAGGACAAAGGGCAAGGCATGAGCGAAGATTTCACGCAGAAAAAGGCGCAGGCCGCCGCTTGGTTTCGCACGTTGCGTGATCAGATTGTTGCGTCTTTTGAAGGGCTTGAGGATAACTTTGGCCAGGGTGCCCCCGGCCGTTTCGAGGTGACGCCGACCACGCGCGCCGATGGGGGGGGCGGGTTGATGTCGGTGATGCGGGGGGGGCGGGTTTTCGAGAAAATCGGCGTGAACGTCTCGGAAGTGCATGGTGTTCTGGGCGATCGGGCACAAAAGGCGATGGCGGCGCGGGGCGTGCCCGGAATGGACACCGACCCACGTTTCTGGGCGGCCGGAATCAGCCTTGTGGCGCATATGGTTAATCCACATTGCCCGGCTGTGCACATGAACACGCGCATGTTCTGGACGCCGCATGCCTGGTGGTTTGGAGGCGGTGCCGACCTGAACCCCTGTCTGGAATACGCCGAGGACACCGCATATTTCCATGGCCGGATGCAGGCGGCATGTGATGCCCATAGCCCTGATTACTATGGGAAATTCAAGGCTTGGGCCGATGAGTATTTCTTCGTTCCGCACCGGGGCCGCGCGCGTGGAGTGGGCGGTATCTTCTATGATGATCTGAACACGGGCAACTGGGATGCGGACTTTGCCTTCACGCAGGATGTGGGGCGCGCCTTCCTTCCCGCCTTTGTGCCGTTAACCGAAAAGCGCGTCAACACCCCCTGGACCGAGCCCGACCGTGAGGCGCAGTTGCTGCACCGGGGTCTTTATGCCGAGTACAATCTGGTCTATGACCGGGGCACGAAATTCGGACTGGAGTCCGGCCATGATGCCAACGCCGTGCTGATGAGCCTGCCGCCCGTGGCCAAGTGGTATTGACCGGAATCCGGCGTCGTTTATCCGTCGGTTCTCCGTCCCGCCCGCGTCCTTTTTCCGTCCCGACGCGGCGGGCGGGCTGTTAAGACTTTCGGGCTAGGCCTGACTGCGCAACAACAGGGCGACTCCGGCCATCATCACGGCCATGCCGATCATCTGCCGGGGGGTGATTTTCTGGCCGAACACATGGCGGGCGACGCCCAGGGCCATCAGCACCTCGACCAAGGCCAAAGTGCGGACGTTGGCGGCCGAGGTCAGCGAAAAGCCGATGAACCAGAACAAGGACGCGCTGGCACCGACAAAACCAACCCAAAGCGAGGCGCGCCACACCCGGAACGATCCGGTCAAGGCGGGGCGGTTGAAGATCAGCAGCCATGCGGCCAACAGGGCGGTTTGCAGGCACAGGTTCAGGGCAAGCATGGCGGTGGCGCGGATCAGAAAGCTGCCTTCTTGCAGCCCGATGATGCCGCCGCGAAAGCCGACGGCCGAGGCCCCGAACAGCGCGCCTGACAGTATGCCGGTCAGGGCTGGCCCGGCCTCGCGCAGGACCGGCACGCCGGGTTTGACCGACAGCAGCACCACGCCCGCGATGGCGATGACAATGGCCAGCAACGCCATGGCCGTCAGCGGATCGCCCAGTACCAGCGCGGCGGCAAGCGCCACGATGACAGGCTCGGTTTTCAGCCAGGCCGTGGTGACGGCAAAACTGCGCGATTTCATCGTGACCAGCATCAGGGCAGTGGCCGCAATCTGGGCCACCGCGCCGATGCTGATGAAGGTCAGGCTGCGCAGCGTCAGGGCGGGCAAAGGTTCGCCCGTGGCCTGCATCATCAGGGGCAGGAACAGCAGGGCGAAGGGCAGGCCGAACAGAAATCGCACCTGGGTTGCGCCCAAGGTGCCGATGGTCTGGGTCAACCCCGTCTGCGCCGCATTGCGCGCGACCTGACCCGCCGAGGCGAGCAACGCGGCCAAGACCCAAAGATAGGTCACGTCTGGCTGCGGATCAGACGGCCAAGGCGTTTCATGCCCTCGTCAATCGCGGTTTCGTCCGCGCAGGAAAACGACAGGCGCAGGGTGTTGCCGTTGCTGCCATCGGCAAAGAAGGCGCGCCCGGGAACGAAGGCCACGCGCTCGGTCTTCAGCGATTGCGCCAGAAGATCGGCCCCGTCCATGGTTTCCGGAAGGGTCAGCCAGACAAACATGCCGCCTTCGGGTTTGGTCCAGGACACGCCTGCGGGCATCTCTCGGGCCAGGGCGGCCAAAAGATGATCCCGCCGCGCCATGTAGGTGCTGCGCAGTTTGGCGACGTGGGCGTCGAACTGCGCAGAGGCGACCTGATGGGTGACGATCTGGTTGATGGTGGCGGAATGCAGATCTGCCGCCTGTTTCATCAACACAAGGCGCGAGATGATCTCGGTGGCACCGCAGACCCAACCGACGCGCAGGCCGGGGGCAAGCGATTTCGAGAAGCTGCCGCAGTACAGGGTGCGGCAGTTTTCGATGCTGCCTTTGCGGGCGATTTCAAGGGCAAGGATGGGGGGGATTGCCTGACCATCATAGCGCAGGGTCTGATAGGCGGCATCCTCGACAATGGCGATGTCAAGATCGTCGGCAAGGTCGATGACGGCTTCGCGGGCGCTCAGGGCGATGGTTTCCCCGGTTGGATTGGCGAAATCAACCGAGAGATAGGCGAATTTCACCCGGCCAGTGGGCTGGGCCTGGGCCGCGAAATCGGCAGTCGGGCGGTTGGTGTTGGGGTCCAGCCGGTCATAATTGGGTTCATAGGCGTTGAATGCCCCCAAAGCGCCAAGATAGGTTGGCCAGCCGACAAGGACGGTATCGCCGGGCGAGATCATCAGTTTGCCCAGATAATCAAGCGCTTGTTGAGAGCCAGAGGTGATCAGGATATTTTCCGGCCCGCAGGGGACGCCGATCTTGCCCATTTCGGCGGCAATCCAGTCACGCAAGGGTTTATAGCCTTCGGACACCGAATACTGCAGCGCCGCTCCGGCCTTGTCGCCGGTCAGGGCTGCCGAGAAGGCATCGCGGAACGCCTCGGTGGGGAACAGGGCAGGGTCGGGGATGCCCCCGGCAAAGGAAATGATGTCGGGTTGGTCAAGCAGCTTCAGCAGCTCCCGGATTTCCGAGGCCTTCATCCGCGACGACCGCGTCGCCAGAACATTATTCCACTGCACGATGCATCTCCGTTGGTTTGGCAGCGACTTTTGCGCCGGATGCGCGGTATGTCAATATCTGGGACCTGGTTGCAGGGTGGGGGGGGCGTTGCCCTGGTTTGGCTGCGAAGG
>CAZCFC010000150.1:0-7262 GCA_964497815.1 uncultured Cypionkella sp. | reverse complement strand
CTTTACGACGCCGGGGTGAAGGCCATCTTCGGGCCGGGGACGAATATCCCCTCGGCGGCCAAGGATATTCTGGACCTGATCCGCAAGGCGCGGCGTTAGTTTCAGTCACCACGCCGCCCCGGACTTGATCCGGGGCCTCTGCCCTTGACCATGAGGCCCCGGATCAAGTCCGGGGCGGCGTGGTCATTTACGACATCTTCCCCTTCAACAGCGCCACGACCGCCATCGCGTGGCCGTGGCCCAGACCGAATTCGGCCTTCAGCCAGTCGGTGATCTGGGTGGCCTTCACCCCCGGCGCGATGCCATCGGCATTGGCAAAGCCCTTGGCCGCCGCCATGGCGCGGAAATCATCCGGGGTCTTGCCGGTTTTGGCCTGAATATTGTCAAGATAGGCCTGAAAGCTCATCTCGCCGCCCATTTCATGCCGCGCCGCAGCAATTCATGCGCGGGGCCGTGGTCGATGACATTGGCCTGATGGCCCAAGGCGTTGTAGTAGACGCGCCCCTTGCCCCAAAGTTTGGTGAACACCACCGGCATCGCCACCGGGCCATTGGGGCTGTGCGGGCCTTCGACCACCGGGAAATCGCAGACGGCATGCACCTTCACCGCCGGGTCGATGTGCAGGTAATACTGCTCGGTCGCGACGTCAAAATCCCCGATCCCGGCCACCAGCGGATCATCCGTCACCATCCGCACCCGGTAGTTCACCCCGTCATTGCCCGGATGCGCCACCCATTGCGCTCCGGTCATGAACTGCCATTGCACATCGTTGCGGAAGGCATCGCACATGCCGCCATGACAACCGTCCAGCCCCACGCCCGAAGCCACCGCCGCCACCACGTTTTCGGACTGCGCCTTTTCAATCGTGGACATCGTCCAGACCGGAACGATCAGGCTCAGGTCCAAAAGCCGCGCCGGATCGTCGAAACAGCCAAGGGTGTCGCTGACCTCTACTTCCATCCCCGCCGCGCGCAGATCCCGGGCGAACAGCGCCGCCACCTTTTCCGGCTCGTGTCCATCCCAGCCGCCCCACGTGATCAGCGCCTTCGCCATGGTTCATCCTCTGTGTTCAAATATCCAGCCGCGAAAGCCTTGTTTCGCGGCGGGGCAGGGGGGCAATACCGCCGCCCGCCCGCCCTTTGCCGCCCGCCTTAGCTGCCGTCGCAGCCTTGCCAAAGTGCGGGCCGGGGTCAACCTAGAACCGCTGCGGCCCGGCGGGTTTGTTGCCCATGATCGCCTCGATCGCCTCGATCACGTCGGGCGTCAGTTTCGGCTTGTGCGCCAATGCCGCCAGATTGTCGGTCAACTGGCTGGCACGCGATGCCCCCAGAATCACGGTAGACACACGCGGGTTGGCCAGACACCACAGCAGCGACAGATGCGCCAGCGACAGCCCCGCGCTTTCGGCCAAAGCCGCCAGCGCCCGGGTTTTCATCAGCTTGGCCTGCCCCTCATCCGACATCAGCATATCGCGCAGCCATTCATAGCCGGGCAGGGTCATGCGGCTGTCATTCGGGATGGCCGCGTTGTATTTGCCGGTCAGAATACCCGACGCCAAAGGCGACCAGATCGTGGTGCCCAAGCCATAGCTGTCATAGATCGGTGCATAATCCGCTTCGACCTTCTGACGCTCAAACAGGTTGTACTGCGGCTGCTCCATCGTGGGCGGGGTCAGCCCGTCCCGCCGCGCCACCAGATGGGCCTCGGTGATCTGCTGCGCCGACCATTCCGACGTGCCCCAATACAGCACCTTGCCCTGCAGGATCAGGGTGTGCATCGCCCGCACGGTTTCCTCGATCGGCGTGTCCACATCGGGGCGGTGGCAAAAGTAAAGGTCCAGATAGTCCACCTGCAACCGCCGCAGCGCCGCGTTGCAGGCATCGGTCACGTGTTTGGCCGACAGCCCGCGCTGGGTGGGTTTTGGCCCGCCCCAGAACACCTTGGACGACACCACATAGCTGTCCCGGCTCCAGTTCAGCGCCGCCAGCGCCTCACCCATCAGGGTTTCTGACGCCCCCGCCTCATAGCCTTCGGCATTGTCGAAAAAGTTCACCCCGGCATCATAGGCCTGCGCCATCAGTGATTTGGCGTCCGATCCGTCAACCTGTTTGCCAAAGGTCACCCAAGAGCCAAAGGAAAATTCCGAAACCTTCAGTCCCGATTTGCCCAAACGACGATAGTCCATGTCAATCCTCCAGCGCCCGCGTCGGGCTTGGTGGCACGATAGTCCATCGCGGGGCGAAAGCCAGCGCCAAGGCGGGCGCGCGCGCGCGGCACATCAGATTTCGCAACCGCGCCCCTGATGATCATGGCGGGCCAGTCGATTTGTCCGTGGGGGGCGGTCCGGCTGCGTTTCAAGCACGGATGCCGGGTCATGGCCTTGGCATCAGCGACCGGTCAAGGGTGGCGGTGCAGACCGTGGTCGCCCTGCCGATGGTCGGGTGGGTTCTTGCAGCGCAGACCCGTGTCGGGCCAGAGGGCGGCCGCACTGGCAGGGCGGGGGGGCGGGTGCGGGGGGCGCCGCAAACGGCACCCCCCTGTCATTCAGACGTTCAGTCAAACGTTTTCGTAAATCGCGGCAATCCGGGCAACAGCGGCTTCGGGCGTCATTTCTTCCGAAACACCCGTACGGCGCGAGGTCACTTCCACCACACCATTGGCAAGCCCGCGCGGACCAACGGTAATCCGCCACGGCAGGCCGATCAGGTCCATGGTGGCGAACTTTGCCCCGGCACGCTCGTCACGGTCATCATACAGCGCCTCCAGCCCCTTGGCCGCCAGCGCCTTGTAAAGGCCCTCGCAGGCAGCATCCGCCGCCGCATCACCTTGCTTCAGGTTCACGATGCCGACGGGGAAGGGCGTCACCCCCTCGGGCCAGATGATGCCCTTGTCATCATGTGATGCCTCGATGATCGCGCCCAGCAGACGCGAAACCCCGATCCCATGCGAACCCATTTCCACCGGCACGCGGCTGCCATCGGGCGTCACCACCGTGGCCCCCATCGACTCGGAATACTTGGTGCCAAAGTAGAAGATCTGCCCCACCTCGATCCCCCGCGCCACCTTGCGGCGTTCCTCGGGGATGGCGTCGAACAGCGCCGCGTCATGGGTTTCATCGGTGCGCGCGTACAGCGTGGTGAACTCTTTGCACACGGCCGCCACGGCATCACGATCATCATAATCAACGGCGCGCGCCCCAAGGCGCAGCTCGGTCACGGCGCTGTCGAAGAACACTTCGGATTCGCCGGTGGCCGCCAACACCAGAAATTCATGCGTATCCTCGCCGCCGATCGGGCCGGAATCCGCGCGCATCGGAATGGCGGTCAGGCCCATGCGTTCGTAGGTGCGCAGATAGCTGACCATGTGGCGGTTGTAGGCATGCAGGGCGCTCGCCTTGTCGATGTCAAAGTTATAGCCGTCCTTCATCAGGAATTCCCGCCCGCGCATCACGCCGAACCGGGGCCGCATCTCATCGCGGAACTTCCACTGGATGTGATAAAGCGTCAGCGGCAGGTCTTTGTAGCTGGTCACATGTGACCGGAAAATGTCGGTAATCATTTCCTCATTGGTCGGCCCATACAGCATTTCGCGGTCCTGGCGATCCTTGATCCGCAGCATTTCCTGCCCGTAATCGTCATAGCGCCCGCTTTCGCGCCACAGATCGGCCGGCTGCAATGTCGGCATCAGCAAGGGGATATGCCCCGCCCGCACCTGTTCTTCGTTCACGATCTGCTGAATGCGGTTCAACACCCGCAAGCCCAACGGCAACCACGAATAAATCCCCGCCGCCTGCTGCTTGATCATCCCGGCGCGCAGCATGTAGCGATGCGACACGATCTGCGCCTCGGCAGGATTTTCCTTCAGGACGGGCAGGAAATAACGGGAAACGCGCATGGTGGCCTCATGAACAGGGGTTTGCGCCTAACTAGCGGGTTGGCAGAGGGCAGGCAAGCGGCGCTTCCTTTGACGCGGGGCTTGGGGCGGGGCTTGGGGCGGGGTTGGCAAACGGTGTGCTGGTGTCGCAATCCAAAGTCATCATCCCGATGGCCTCTGTCTTGGCTGCATCGCTCAGGGCTTCACCGCCCATGACAAGGGGCGCGACCGCGTGCGGGCAATGCAGATCTTGTGCGCCCCTCTTGGGCAGAACGCGCCAGTCAAGAACCCCGAACCAGCCGCAACTCGATTTCGAACGGCAGTATCACGCGTTGATGTTCAGACAGCGATCAACGTCATCAAAAGCCGTCCGCAAAACAATGCAATTTGGAAACGGCTGTGCACGATCGTCCTGACCGGACGTCCACCAATGTCGACGGTTGCGATCTTGGCAGGCTTCACAGCGGGGGGGGGCTGTTGTCGGCGCAGATATGTCCGCAATCGGCCACTTGGGTGGGACTGCTGCGGCAGGTCTGCTCGAAAGCAAGGCCATCAGACTATCCTTCAGGGTGCAAACGGAAATAGCAGACCCGACTGATCCAAGACGCAATTGAGAGCCGCAAAAGGGTGGCAAAGCCGATTTGGCCGCCACCCTGCAAGCAAAAACAGACGCGCAGCCATGCCAGGGCTGGCTGCGGCGTGCTTCGACGGACGGGGCAGTCGGCTGGTATCGTCGCCAGCTCTGGGCAAAGCATATTCTGGCCGATGGACCGTTTGCTGATGGACCGTTTGTTGATGGATGGGGGGCGCATTTTTCGCCCCGCCGCCCCCCTGACCCACGTCATGCGCAAAGCCATACGTCGGCCATATGCCGATCATACCCCGATCATACCCGCCATTTCCCGCCGCCCCTTGAAAACACGGGGGCGATGGGCAATGTGAGGCAGGTTGTTTGAAGAGGGTGACATGGCACTTCCGTTGCGGGAACAGGCGAAATATTGGGGGATCGCCTTGGCGATTTTCTTCGTGTTGCTGTGGTTTCTGGGCGGTGTGTTGCTCCCATTCCTTGTGGGTGGGGCGTTGGCCTATTTTCTTGATCCGGTGGCCGACCGGTTGCAGAAACTGGGGCTTTCGCGGGTCACCGCGACCTCGCTGATCACGCTGGTTGCGGTGCTGGCGGTGGTGTTGCTGGTGCTGGCCGTGATCCCGACGCTGATCAAGCAGACCACGGCGCTGGTCAATGCTGCCCCTGAAATTGCCCATAGATTACAGATGTTTCTTGTTGAAAAGTTCCCTGACCTGACCGACAGCACCTCGACCATCCGCCAGACTTTGGCCGAAATCGGGGCCGCCATTCAGGCGCGCGGGGCGACGCTGGTGCAGGGGGTTCTGACATCGGCGCTTGGCCTGTTGTCGGCGGTGGTGTTCATCGTCGTCGTCCCTGTCGTCACCTTCTACATGTTGATGGACTGGGATCATATGGTGGATCGCCTTGACCGCATGCTGCCGCTGGACCACGCCCCGGTGATCCGACGGCTTGCGACCGAGATCAACGAGGCACTGTCGGCCTTTGTCCGCGGGCAGCTGACCGTCTGCTTCCTGTTGGGATCGTTCTACTCGGCAGCCCTGATGCTGGCCGGTCTGCAGTTCGGCCTGCTGGTCGGTGCCATCGCCGGCGCCATCACATTCATCCCCTATGTCGGGTCTTTGGTGGGGGGGGCGCTGGCCATTGGACTGGCGTTGTTCCAGTTTTGGGGTGACTGGCTATCTATCGGAATTATTGCGGCTATTTTCGGGATTGGGCAGTTTCTGGAGGGCAATGTGCTGACACCGAAACTGGTTGGCAAATCGGTCGGCCTGCACCCTGTGTGGCTGATGTTTGCGCTGTCGGCCTTTGGGTCGCTGTTCGGTTTTGTGGGTATGCTGGTGGCCGTCCCCATTGCCGCAGCGCTGGGCGTGCTGACCCGCTTTGCCATCGCCCAGTATCAGGGCAGCCTGCTGTACACCGGCATTGCCGGGCGCATCCCCGAGGATGAGGATGTGGCTTAGATGACCGGACAACTGGCCTTTGATCTGCCTGTTCAACAGGCGTTCCGGCGCGAGGATTTCTTTGCTTCGGCGGCCAGTGCCGCTGGTTTGGCCGCAATCGGAGACTGGCGCGATTGGCCGGGTGGCAAGATGTTGCTGGTGGGCCCGGCAGGTTCGGGCAAGAGCCATCTGGCGCATATCTGGGCTGAAATGGCGGGCGCGACCCTGATCGCGGGCGCAGATCTGGCGCAGGCTGATCTGCCGGCCCTGGCCGCAAGGGGCGCGGTTTGTGTCGAGGATGCAGATGCAATCGCAGGCCAACCCCTTGGCGAGACGGCATTGTTTCATCTGCACAACATCCTGCTGCCTGCCGGGCGCTTGCTGATCACTGCCGCTGCTCCGCCCCGTGACTGGGGGGTGGGCTTGGCCGATCTGCACAGCCGGATGCAGGCGGCGGCGCTGACGCGGTTGGAGGCACCGGACGATGCTTTGCTGTCTGCGGTGCTGATCAAGCTGTTCGCGGACCGCCAGATCACCGTGCCGCCCAACCTGATCGCCTATCTGGTCAGCCGGATGGAGCGGTCCATCGCAGCCGCCCGTGACGTGGTGGCAAATCTGGATGCGCGGGCTTTGGCGGCCGGTCGGCCTGTCACGCGTGCGTTGGCGGCCGAGATGCTGGACAGTACGGCAGAGCAGTGAAACACTGTCATGCAACTTTCACAATTGCCGTTGATAAGCGCCCGCATGACCCAAGCTGATTTTCTCAAAGCCCCGTTCCCCGAAGCGGTGGAACTGACCGCGGCCGAAACCACTGGCCCGCGTCGGTTTTTCAACCGCGAACTGTCATGGCTTGCCTTCAACTGGCGTGTGCTGGATGAGGCATCGAACCCGGTGGTGCCGTTGTTGGAGCGGCTGCGCTTCCTGTCGATCTCGGCCACCAACCTGGATGAGTTTTACACCGTCCGTGTGGCTGGCTTGCGGGCCTTGGTGCGCGCGAACAACGCGACGCCTTCCGAAGATGGCCGCAGCCCGTCCGAGCAATTGTCGCTGATCAACGCCGATGCGCGCAAACTGATGCAGCGCCAGCAGATCACCTTCAAAAAGCTGCGGCGCGAGTTGGAGGCGCAGGGGATCATCCTGTGCAACCGCGAAACCTTGACCGGTCACGATCTGAAGTTTCTGGAAGATCACTTCCTGCACAAGGTCTTTCCGGTGCTGTCACCGCTGGCGATTGACCCGGCGCACCCGTTTCCGTTCATCCCGAACACCGGCTTCAGCCTTGCGCTGGAACTGGAGCGGATGACCGACCATCGCCAGCTGAAGGCGCTTTTGCCGATCCCGCAGCAGATCGCCCGCTTCAT
>CAZCFC010000149.1:0-7437 GCA_964497815.1 uncultured Cypionkella sp. | reverse complement strand
ACTTGACTTTGGGCGTGATGCAGCTTCTGGATCAGGCCCTTGTCCAGATCCGGGGCAATATCTTGGGGGAAAGCTGCTGACATGAAAATCCCACCGCGCACCCTGTCCCGTGGCCAGACCTGTCAGGTCTGGACCCACGACACCGTCACAGGTGAAAACCGCCTGATCCTTCAAACCCATGACCTGCTGCTTGAGGCACCGAACTGGGTCGGTGACGCGCTGATCCTGAACGGAGATGGCAGGCTTTGGCGGCTGCCCCTGGCCGAGCCAAAACTTCAGCCCATCCACATCCCCGGCATTCCGCCCCTGAACAATGACCACGTACCAGACCCGGACGGGCGGCATATCTATGTTTCGACCAATGACGACTGGCAGATCTGGCGGGCACCGCTGGCGGGCGGTCCGGCGCAGCGTGTGACCCGCGACGATGCGCTTCTGCACTTTCTGCATGGGGTTTCGCCCGATGGTCGGCGGCTGGCCTTCGTGGGCGTCAGAGCCAAGATCTCGCAGACCGAATTCCGGTTTCTGTCCGCCGAGATATGCACCATCGCCGCAGACGGCAGCGATATGCGGCAGTTGACCGACAAGGCCGTGGCGGATGGGCCAGAGTACAGCCCAGACGGGACCTGGCTTTACTTCAACACCGAAAGCTTCTCGGGCCATGCCCAGATTGCCCGGATGCGACCCGATGGCTCGGACGCGGAACGGCTCAGCCATTCCGACACGGTCGATTGGTTCCCGCATCTGTCGGGCGACGGCGCGCAGGCGGTTTATCTGTCCTATCCGCCCGGCACCAAGGGCCATCCCGCCGACCTTTGGGTCGAGCTGAAGCTGGTCACGGACGATTGGGCCCAAGCCCGGACCGTGGCCCGGCTTTTCGGCGGTCAGGGCACGATAAACGTCAATTCGTGGTCGCCCGACAGCCGATCCTTTGCCTATGTCTCTTACCCGAGGGCGGACACATGACCTATACCCCCCAATCCCTGGCCGCAGAACAGGCCGACCTGCAACTGATCCGTTTCGACTATGACGTTGCATGGCACCTCGGTTGTCTGATGCAGGCCGAGGCCGCAGCCCGCGCCTTGCCCGCAGCCATCACCGTGGCGCATGGCGCAGATGTGGTGTTTGCCGTTCTGATGCCCGGCGCGACCATCGACAACACCCACTGGGCCGCCCGCAAACGTGCGGTCGCCCATCGCTTTCACCGCAGCTCTCTGGCGATGCGGCTGGAGGCAGAGGCGGGCAACTTCGATTTCAACGCGCGCTACCGTCTGCCCGAGGCCGACTATGTGGCCAGTGGTGGCGGCCTGCCCTTGATGCTGCGCTCGGGCACACTGATCGGCACGATTGGCGTCAGCGGGCTGCCCGATGTCGAAGACCACCTCTTAGCCGTGGGCGCACTGCGCAAACTTCTGGCCTGAACCGATAGGAGACACGACATGGCTGATCAAATTCGCTGGGGTATTCTGGCCACGGGCTGGATTGCCGATCTGTTCACCAAGGACCTGATCCTTGCCGGCCACAAGGTGACGGCCGTCGGATCGCGCAGTCAGGCCAGTGCCGACCGCTTTGCCGCATCCCACGGCATCGCCATCGCCCATGGCAGCTATGAGGCGCTGGTGGCCGATCCGCAGGTGGACATCATCTATATCGCCACGCCGCACCCCCAACATGCCGCCGCCGCCAAACTGGCGCTGAATGCGGGCAAACATGTGCTGGTGGAAAAGGCCTTCACCCTTAACGCGCCCGAAGCCGCCGGGACCGTGGAACTGGCGCAGGAAAAGGGTCTGGTGATCCTTGAGGCCATGTGGACCCGCTTCCTGCCGCATATGGTGCGCCTGCGTCAGGTGATTGCGGATGGCACGATCGGCGCGGTGCGTTCGGTCACCGCCGACCACCGTCAAAGCCTGCCCGACGACCCGGCGCATCGGCTGAACGCGCTGGAATTGGGCGGCGGGGCATTGCTGGATCTGGGGATATATCCGATCTCGTTCGCCTGGGACATTCTGGGCGCACCGCAGACAATCTCGGCGCAGGCCAGCTTCCACGTCACCGGGGCCGACCGCCAGGTCGCCACGATCTTCGGCTATGCCTCGGGGGCGATCGCGACCACCCTGTCGTCGTCTGACAGTGCGGGGCCGAACCGGGCCGCCATCGTTGGCACCAAGGGCCGGATAGAGATCGACCGCACCTGGTATTGCCCCACGGGTTTCCGGGTCTACGACAACGACAATCAGGTGATCGAAACCTACGACAGCGCGGTTTGCGGCCGCGGCATGCAGTTTCAGGCCGCCGAAGCAGAGCGGCTGATTGCGGGCGGTCTGACGTCGCAGATCATGCCGCCGGCCCAATCGGTGGCAATCATGGCGACGCTGGATGAAGTCCGCCGCCAGATCGGGCTGCGCTATCCGGGCGAAAGCTGAACCAGAGGTCTGGTCCAGACGCGGGCCATTTGGCAGAACGCGGGCTTGCAGACCTGCGGGCGGGCCCATGCCATCCCCGCAAGCCCCAGACGGGGCTTGTGGAACCGTTCGGGGGCGAATCGGGGGCGAAATCCGGCACCCTGTTGCCCAACATGAAATCGCCCGATGTCCGATCCAGACAGCAAGACCCCGCGACGTTGCCATCGCGGGTTTGATGGTCGGCGCGTTGCGGCCAACGACACCCTTCTTGTGACGGCCCGGGCCAAGCACCCGCATCGCCGCGCTTGGTGCCGCTATCGTGGCGGATCGGGATCATCCGGCACCCCGGGCAGGATGCGCAGCCATGGACGCAGGTTCAGTCTGTTCCCGCAGACTTGATGTAATCTGAAATCTCGGCCTTTGCATCCAGACCTGCATCCGTTCCGGGCATCAGGGTTTGCAACGGTTCCATGTCTGACTGCGACATGTCCGGAAGATGGTGGGCAATGCCTTTGTGACAGTTGATGCAGGTCTTTTCGCCGGTGAAAAGAAAACGCTCATGCGCCTCTGCCGCGCGCTGGCTTTGCCGCGTGATATCCATCGATTCCGCGGAATGGCAGTTGCGGCATTCAAGTGAATCGTTCGCCTCCAGCCGCGCCCATTCGTGCTGTGCCAGCTCGATCCGCTTTTCCAGAAACTTCTCGCGGGTGCTGATGGTGCCGAAGATCTTGCCCCAGACCTCTTTGCTGGCTTGCATCTTGCGGGCGATCTTGTGGGTCCATTCATGCGGCACATGGCAATCCGGGCAGGTCGCACGGACACCCGAACGGTTGGTGTAATGGATCGTCGGCTTCAGCTCTTCATAGACGTTGTTGCGCATTTCATGGCAGCTGATGCAGAAGGCCTCGGTGTTGGTCATTTCAAGCGCGGTGTTGAACCCGCCCCAGAAGATCACACCCAGAACAAAGCCGCCAACGGTCAGGAAGCCAAGGCTGAGATGCGTGGCGGGACGGCGGATGATCCAGATCAGGCGTTTCAGGAATGTGAACATCATTCCTCTCCGGCCTGTTGACTGCGGACGTAGTCCAGCACGGCATCCACATCGACGAAATCATTTGTCACCAACAGCTTGGCATCGTTCTGGGTGACATGGCACTGGGTGCAGAAATAGCGGCGCGGGCTGACAGTGGCCAGGGTTTGCCCTTCGCGGTCCATGAAATGGGTAACCGAAATCATCGGGGCCTGACTGACCTCGACCGCCGTGCGGCTGTGACAGGTCAGGCATTTGTTGGCATCAAGATCAATCTGATAGTTGTCGGTCTTGTGCGGGATGATCGGCGGCTGATCGGGATAATTCCGCACCTGCCGGATGTCCGAATTGACCACATCCGCGATGGGTTCGGCGGTGGCTTCTTCGTTGATCGGCGCGGTAAGTCGGGTCTTGTTCAGCGGATCTGCCACCGAAAATCCACCAGCAAGGATCAGGCACAGGGCGAACGAAAGGCGTTTGATGATCATGGCGGGCCTCACACGGCTTCGATGCGGACGGCGCATTTCTTGAAATCCGTCTGTTTCGAGATGGGATCGGTCGCGTCAAGCGTGACCTTGTTGATCAGGCGGCGGGCGTCAAACCACGGCACGAACACCAGCCCGCGCGGTGGCTTGTTGCGCCCCCGCGTTTCGACCCGCACATGCATTTCCCCGCGGCGCGAGACGATCTTCACTTCCGAACCGCGGCGCAGGCCCATATCGGTCGCGTCATCGGGATGCATGTAGCACAGCGCCTCGGGCACCGCCTGATGCAGCTCTGGCACCCTTTGCGTCATCGAGCCGGAATGCCAATGTTCAAGAACACGGCCCGTAGACAGCCAGAACGGAAAGTCGGCATCGGGGCTTTCTGCCGGGGGCTCGTAGGGCAGCGCAAAGATGTTCGCGCGGCCGTCCTTGTTGCCGTAGAAATGGAAATCCTCGCCGTTCTTCACATAGGGGTCATGTTCGCTGTTGAAGCGCCAGCGGGTTTCCTTGCCGTCCACAACGGGCCAACGCAAGCCACGCGCCTCGTGATAGGCCTCGAAGGGGGCAAGGTCGTGACCATGCCCGCGGCCAAAACTGGCGTATTCTTCGAACAGACCTTTTTGCAGGTACATGCCAAAGGCGTCAGCTTCGGCGTTGTGATAGTCGGGGCTGATCTCGGTGGCCGGGAAGCGGTCAACCTGACCATTGGCGTAAAGGACCTCATACAGGGTCTTGCCCTTGTAGCCGGGGTTCGCGTCAAGCAGCGCCGCGGGCCAGACCTCGTCGGTGGTAAAGCGCTTGGAGAACTCTACCAATTGCCACAGGTCAGACCTGGCGTCGCCGGGGGCATCGACCAATTGGTGCCAGAACTGCGTGCGGCGTTCGGCATTGCCGAATGCGCCTTCCTTTTCCACCCACATGGCCGAAGGCAGAATCAGATCGGCGGCCTCACAGGTCACCGTCGGATAGACATCCGACACAACGATAAAGTTGTCGGGGTTGCGGTAGCCCGGAAAGGTTTCCTGCATCATGTTCGGGGCGGCCTGCATGTTGTTGGTGACCTGCACCCAATAGCAGTTGATCTTGCCGTCCTTCAGGTCGCGGTTCTGTTTGACCGCGTGCGAGCCAACCCAGTCCGGGATCGCCCCTGCGGGCAGCTTCCACAACTCTTCTGCATGGGCGCGGTGTTCGGGGTTTGTCACCTGCATGTCGGCAGGCAGGCGGTGCGAGAAGGTGCCAACCTCGCGCGCGGTCCCGCAGGCCGAAGGCTGTCCCGTCAAGGAGAACGGCGAGTTGCCGGGGGTGGCGATCTTGCCGGTCAGAAGATGGATGTTGTAGATCAGGTTGTTGGCCCAGACCCCGCGCGTGTGCTGGTTGAACCCCATGGTCCACAGCGACATAACCTTGACCTTCGGATCGGCATAAAGTGCGGCCAGTTGTTCAAGCTGTTCGGCCGGCACACCCGACATCTCGACCGTCTTTTCCAGCGTGTATTCGGACACGAAGGCGGCAAATTCGTCAAAGCTCATCGGCTCAGAGGCATTGGGGTCCTTGGCGTTGGCCGCCGCCTGTTCCAGAGGATCTTCGGGGCGCAGGCCATACCCGATGTCGGTGACACCCCGTTTGAAATTCACATGCCTGGCCACAAAGTCCTGATGCACCGCGCCGGACTGGATGATGTGGTTGGCGATGTAGTTCAGGATCGCCAGATCGCTTTGCGGTTTGAAGATCACCGGAATGTCGGCAAGGTCAAAGCTGCGATGGGTATAGGTGGACAGCACCGCCACCTGCACATGTGGATGGCTGAAGCGGCGATCAGTGACGCGGGTCCACAGGATCGGGTGCATTTCGGCCATGTTGGAACCCCAAAGCACGAAAGCATCGGCGTTCTCGAAATCGTCATAGCAGCCCATCGGTTCGTCAATGCCGAAGGTCCGCATGAAACCAGCCACTGCGCTGGCCATGCAATGGCGTGCATTGGGGTCGATGTTGTTGGACAAGAAGCCCGCTTTCATCAGCTTTGCCGCCGCATATCCTTCCCAGATCGTCCACTGACCCGAACCGAACATGCCAATGCCCTTGGGGCCTTTTTCGGCAAGGGTCTTTTTCCACTTTTCGGCCATGATGTCGAAGGCCTCGTCCCACGAAACCGGCTCGAACTCGCCCTCCTTGTGGAACACGCCATCGCGCTTGCGCAGCAAAGGCGTGGTCAGGCGGTCCTCACCGTACATGATCTTCGACAGGAAATACCCCTTCACACAGTTCAGGCCGCGGTTCACCTCGGCCTTGCTGTCGCCATGGGTGGCAACCACGCGGCCCGCCTTGGTGGCGACCATGATCGAACAGCCTGTGCCACAAAAGCGGCAGGCAGCCTTTGACCATGTCAATTCCGCCAGATCGCGTTCGGCCACAAGGTTCTGCGCGGCCGCCGGGATCGGAAGGCCCGCCGCCGCCGCTGCGGCAATGACGGCCTGCGCCTTTATAACGTCGCGCCGGGTTATCTGGGTCATCGCACGGGTCCTTCTTCTTCTTCGTCGTGGAAAGTGTGGTGGTAGACAAGTGCGGCGCTTGCCACCCCGTCCATGAGTTGCAGCCGCGTCAGCGTTTCGGCAATCGCGGATTCCTGGTCAGTCTCGATCACCAGAACAATCTTGCCGCTGACATCCTGCAGGGCGATTTCCGTTTGCGGCAGCTGGCGCATGACAGAGGACATCTCGACCATCCGCGCCGGATCACAGCGCAGCACAAGACTGGCGATATGGCTTTCCTTCTGGACATCCACAGTCATGCAGCAGCCTCCTTCATCCGGTCATCACGCAGGGTAAGGCTGCCTGTCGGGCAGGCCGGAAGGCAGGCCGCGCATCCGGTGCAGGCGGTCACATCGACAAGGATCGCGCCCACCGGCCGCACCCGCAAATCAAAACGCAGCGCCGTCTGGTCGCAGGCATCGGTGCAAACCCGGCAGGCGATGCCAGCAGGCAGCAGGCACCCTGCCCCCAATTCTACCGTCACAGGCCACGGGCGCGCTGCTTCCTTGTCGAACACATCCTCGGGGCAGGCAGACACGCAATCGCCGCAAAAGGTGCATTCCTGTCCGGCAAAGCGGATGCGCGGCAAATCGGACACCATTTCCACGATGCCCTGACCGCAGGCGCGCGCGCAATCCCCGCACCCGGTACACCGGGCGCGCACATCCGCATCTGTGGTCCAAGGCGGGCGGAACTCAGGCGCTGGATCAGTGATCCGGCCTGTCAGAAACTGGCGTCTTGTCGCAGTCATGTCGCCCCCCTGTCAGCCTGTCGGCGGCCCGAAATACATCTGCGAAAGCCAAATGATCAAACCAAGCGACCCGACACCTGCAATCGCAAGCACAGGGGCAAGAAACACCGCAAGAATCACAAAGGCCTTGCGTTCTTCCGATCGGCTGGGCGGCGGTGAAGATTGGGTCATCGGGTGGTTTGCCTTGATGGGACAATGGGGGCTTGCAAAACGGAAAGGCCGTGCCGCCCCGCTGCGTTGA
>CAZCFC010000148.1:4244-7464 GCA_964497815.1 uncultured Cypionkella sp. | reverse complement strand
CTGCAACAGATGATCGACGAAACGGGCAACGGCGGGACGTTGGCGCGCGGCCGTCTGGCATTTCAGGAAATTGCCGCGACCAGCCGTGACCACTGCGGGATGCGCCAGCACCAGCCTTCCGTCCCGCAGATGGGCCGCGACCATGTGCTGCCACCCCAGCATCACCCCTTCACCGGCCTGCGCGGCCTCGATCAGCAGCGCCACCTTGTTGCTTGAAAGGCTGGACAGCCCCTTTTCCCAACGCCCGCCCTGAGCCTGAAACCACTGTTCCCACCCCAGGGGTTGCCAGCCGATGGCGTCCGCGCTCCAATGCCGTTCGTGCAGGTGCAAAAGATTGGCGCGGTTCAGGCTTTGCGCATCGAAAAACGGACCATGTGCTGCCAGATATCCAGGCGAACAAACAGGCTGCGCGGCCTCGGGGAACAGAAAGTGCAGCTCTTCGCCCACCTCGCACCGCTCATTGCCACACAAAAGCGACAGATCGACGCCCGAATAATTGCGCATCGTGTCATCTTCATCCGACGCCAGGATCACGAAACCAACCGTCGGATGGTCCGCGCGAAAGCTGTCGATCAACGGTTTCAGCCAATAGGCGGCCATGCCGTTGGTGGCGGAAATTGTCACCGTTTCGGGCTGGGTTTCGGGCTGCAACAGCCCCACCCCCGCGCTGATCGTATCCAGCCCCGCCGTCACTGCGGCAAACAGATCGCCGCCCGCAGTCGTCAGTTCCAGGGCATTGTGCTTGCGGATGAAAAGCACCACCTCCAGCGCCTTTTCCAGCAAGCGTATCTGCTGGCTGACAGCGCCTTGGGTGATGTTCAACTCTTTGGCGGCAAGGGTAAACGACAGGTGTTTGGCCGCCACTTCAAAGGTTGCAAGTGCCCCCAGCGAGGGAAGATGTCTGCGGCGCACCGGTCTCATGTCACTCTGCCCTTGCCTGCCATTCCTTGAACCGAAGATAGGCGTTTGCGCCGATGGTGTCGAATGGATGTGGCGGCAGGCGGGTGGGCTCGGCCTCGGCGGTGAAAAACCGCGTGATGTCGCTGGTCTGCCCCATGGCCAGTTCGGCCGCACCAATCCCGGTCAGGGTGCCGCGCGTGGTGCCAAGCCCGTTCTGCACGCAGGCGGAAAACAACCCCGGCTCCAGTTGCCGCATCACTGACACGGCGTTCCGGCTCAGACACAGGTGCCCCGACCATGAATGTTCAAACCACAACCCCCGCAACATCGGAAAGCGGGCATCGAATTTTCTGCGCATGCCAGCCACCACCCGCGCCAGATCGGCGGCGCTGGTCTGCATGTCGGGGCGATAATAGCCACCTTGCCGGATCACGATCCGGTTGCCGCCTTGCGCAGTCGAGATGCGCCGCACCGTGCAACCCATCGGGTCAGACGGGGTCAGACCCCACGTCGCCTCGCCGCCCAGCGCCCGCAAGCCGTCGTCGCTGATTTCTTCGGACATACAGGCGTTCAGCATGATGTGCATCAGGCGGCCCTGCTTGAAGCCAAAGCTTTCCAGATGGCCGTTGTTGGCCAGGATAACCTTTTTGGCCCGCAAGCTGCCGCGCGCGGTTTTCAGATGCCAATGCGCACCTTTGCTTTCGAATCCGATCACAGCCGAATCCTCGAACACCGTCACGCCCTGCGTTTCCAGCCCCATCGCCAGGCCGCGAATATATCCCGCTGGCTGGATCGTGGCGGTGCCGGGGGTGAACAGCCCCCCCGCGTAATAGCTTGATCCGGTGATCTGCCGCATGGCTTGGGCATCCAGCATCTGATGCGGCTCAGCCAAGGCCTGCAGGTGGGCGGCATAGCTGCGGTTGGCCTGATCACCCACCTCGGACGCCGCACCGTTGATCTTGCCCGACCTTTGAAAATACCCGCGCGGCAACCCATAATCGCGCATCACGGTTTCCGCGAAATCAATGGCCTGCCGGTTCAGCCGGGTCAGACTGCGGTCCCGCGCTTCGCCCGCGCCGGCATAGTCCGAACTGGTCAACTCATGCGGCAGGTCGATCATGAAACCGGAATTGCGGCCAGCACTGCTTTCGGCGATGCGGCCCGCATCCACCACCGTCACCGCCAGTCTGGCGTCCATCTGCACCAGCCGCCGCGCCGCCGACAGGCCCGCAAAGCCCGCGCCGACGATGGCAATGTCACAGGTCTGCTCGCCGGTCAGCGCCGCACGGGGCGGCGCAGGCGGCAGGATCGAATTCCAACCCGCTGGGCCGGTATGCACCGGTACGCGGGCCACATTGCGCAGGGTCATGGCGGCCTCAGTTGATAGAGCTGTCAGAAGTGTCGGTCAGATCCAGCCAGATGGTTTTCAACTGGGTGTACTGGTCATGCGCATGGATCGAGTTGTCGCGCCCACCAAATCCTGATTGCTTGTAGCCACCAAAGGGCGTCGTGATGTCACCCTCGCCAAAGCTGTTCACCGTCACCGTGCCCGCCCGCAACATCCGCGCACCGCGCAGGGCGCGCTTGCCATTGGCGGTGAAGATGCTGGCGGCAAGGCCATAGGCGGTGTCATTGGCCACCGCGATGGCCTCTTCAAAGCTGCCCACTGTGATCACGCTCAGGACAGGCCCGAAGATTTCCTCGGTGGCCAAGGCCGAAGTCCGCTCTGTTTCCACCACAGTCGGCTCGACAAAGCCATCGGCCACGATCTTGCCCCCCATCAGCACGGTTTTCGCCTGCGCCAGATAGCCCGAAACCTTGGCGAAATGTGCCTTTGAAATCAAAGCGCCCACCCGCACCTGCGGGTCAAGCGGATCACCCACCACCCATTCGCGGACGTGTTCGGCAACCTTCGCCAACAGCCGGTCCTTGACGCCCTTTTGCACAATCAGACGGCTGGCCGCCGAGCAATTCTGCCCCATGTTCCAAAAAGCCCCGTTGACCACATGGGCCGCAACGGCGTCCAGATCCTCGGCATCGTCCAGAACGATGCAGGGGTTCTTGCCACCCAGTTCCAGCACGATTTCCTTCAGGTTCGAATCAGCGGAATAATGCAGGAATTTCCGGCCCGTAACGGTTGATCCGGTGAAGGATACCATATCAACATCGGGATGCCGGCCCAAAGCCTCGCCCACGTCCCCGCCACCGGTGACAATGTTCAGAACACCGCGCGAGGCTTTGGACACCATATCAACATCGGGATGGCGGCCCAAAGCCTCGCCCACGTCCCCGCCACCGGTGACAATGTTCAGAACACCGC
>CAZCFC010000148.1:0-4144 GCA_964497815.1 uncultured Cypionkella sp. | reverse complement strand
CGGCCCAAAGCCTCGCCCACGTCCCCGCCACCGGTGACAATGTTCAGAACACCGCGCGGCAGGCCCGCTTCGGCCGCGATTTCGGCCAGACGCAATGCGGTCAAGCTGGTTTCCTGCGCCGGTTTCACCACCACCGAACAGCCCGCCGCCAAAGCCGGACCAATCTTCCATGCCAGCATCAACAGCGGGAAATTCCACGGCAACACAAGGCCGACCACGCCGACAGGCTCGCGCACCACCATGGCGATATGATCGGCAGAGGCCGGGGAAACCTGATCATAAATCTTGTCGATCAATTCGCCATGCCATTTGATGACATGGATCGACTCGGGGATGTCCACGTTCTCGCAATCATAAATCGTCTTGCCAGACTCAACGCTTTCCATCACCGCCAACGCGCGCGCATTGCGCTCCAGCAGTTTGGCCAGCCGCACCAGCACATCCTTGCGCGCACCGGGATGCAAGCGCGACCAACGGCCATCCTCAAATGCCTCACGCGCCTTTTCCACCGCGAAATCAACATCCCGCGCATCACAGGCCGCAACCGTTCCCAACACCGCGCCCGTCGCCGGGTTGACGGTTTCAAAGGTCTTGCCAGACATCGCCGGACGGTATGATCCGTCGATCCAGGCATTCTGGGGCAACTCCAGCGCAGCAGCAACGGCGCGGTATTCTTCATGGGTCAAAAGATCGGTCATGGCTCAGTTCCCCTGCACAATAGCGGCCACGGTGGTTTTCAAGGTGAAGATCACCTGCTCCAACTGGCGCTTTTCTTCCTTGTTCAAGCCCTTCAACGGCGGGCGCATCGGCCCGGCAGACAGCCCTGTAACTTCAACTCCGTGCTTGATGCACTGAATGAACTTGCCGCCCTGCTCCAGCACGGCCATCAGCGGCAGCATCGCCGACATGATCCGGCGCCCTTTGGCGAAATCGCCTTTGATGACGCAGGTTTCATACAGCGCGATATGTTCCTCGGGCAGAAAGTTCGACCCGCCGCAGATCCAGCTTTGCGCCCCCCAGGCAAAGAACTCCAGCGCCTGATCATCCATGCCGCAAGACATCTGGATATGCGGATAATCGCGGGCCAGCAGATGCACCCGATTTATATCGCCCGAACTTTCCTTGATGCCGATCACGTTCTTGCTGCGCCCGACGCGGTCCAGAAACTCGCGCCCCATCGCCACGCCCATCCGGCCCGGATAGTTGTAAAGGATGATCGGCAGATCGGCCGCGCGGTCAATCGCCAAGGCGTTCAGTGCATTTTCCCGCTCGGTCGGGACGGAATAGGGCGGAGTCGCCAGCAGAATGCCATCCGCCCCCATCGCGCGCGCCCCCTGCGCCAAGGCGATGGAATCCGGCGTGCGCATGGCACCGGTGCCAACAATCACCGGGATGCGACCCTTGACGCGCCCCACGATAAATCGCGCAATTTCAAGACGTTCTTCGACCGTTTCCGCATAGTTTTCGCCCGTCGAACCACCCGAGATCAGGCCATGCACTCCGGCCGACACCAGCCGCTCAATCAACTCGGCAAGCGCATCATAGTCGATGCTGCAATCCGCAAAAAACGGCGTGATGACAGGAGTGTATATTCCCTGCAGTTGGAACCGGACGGACATGCGCGACCTTTCTTTTGCCAATATCGGACACAGCGCGATGCTGCAGGCCATACCAGAAAAGCCCGGGCCAGCGCGCCCTTGCTTTCGGCATACCGGAACCACAGGACCGGGCGCAAAGGAGAATGTTCTGTCACTGCGGATTAGCTAAACTAATGCCGATTGCGATGGCCGCGATTCAAACCGCAGCACCACCAGCAACCACAAGGGCCGCTGCGCCCCGGCTTTGCGGCTGCGCCAGATCGTCGGGAACGGCGGAATTTGACCAGATCTAAGCGACGCTGACCGCCGCAATGCCGGCATCCAGATAGATTTTCAGCCAAGGCGTGAACTGTTCGGGATGCGCCGCTACCTGCGCCGCCAGCGCCTTGCGAGACATCCATCTGGTCTGCATCACCTCGGCCGGGTTCAGATGAAGCGGCAGTTGCGCTGTCGCCTCGGCCACGAACACATCCACCACCTCGTGTTCGGTCAGTCCGTGGCCCACATCGGCGCGGTATTCGATCTGGCCTGCCGGAACCAGCGTCAGCCCGGTGATGCCCAACTCTTCGTGTAACCGACGCGCCGCGCAGTCAGCCGCAGTTTCGCCCCAGCCCGGATGCGTGCAACAGGTGTTGGTCCACAAACCCGGCGTGTGATATTTGCCCAAAGCGCGACGCTGCAGCAGCGTCCGCTCGCCGTTCATCACGAACACCGATACCGCCAGATGCCGCAGGCCACGCTGATGCACCGCCAGTTTTTCAACCGGCGTCAGCGTGCCATCGACCCAGGCGGGTATCATATCCGTCATACGTGTTCCGGTCGCACCAGGCCCAGCAGATGGGCCACATTCTTGATCCCGATCTTCAGATGCGCCAAGGGTCGCGCCGAGACCAGCTTTTTGTTCATATAGGCCTCGAACGTCAGCTTTTGCACGTCGACATCATGACACAGGCTGACAAAACGTTCGCGGCGTTCGTCGGATTTGTAATAGGCGTCCTGCATGCTGCGCAACACCTTGA
Organism: uncultured Cypionkella sp.; assembly: GCA_964497815.1. GTDB lineage: Bacteria > Pseudomonadota > Alphaproteobacteria > Rhodobacterales > Rhodobacteraceae > Cypionkella. The sequence continues at coordinate 1,527 of CAZCFC010000148.1, read as the reverse complement.
ACACCGTGCCATGCTCTTTCATGAACATCTTGCGCGCCAGACGCAGCTTGGCCGGATTGCCAAAGGCCAAAGCGGCTTGTGCTGCCGTAGCGGCAACGCGGCCGCCAACCATGGCATAGTAAATTCCTTCGCCCGAAGACGGGGCCACCACCCCGGCGGCATCGCCCGCCAACACCACATCGCGGCCGTTGTCCCAGCGGTCCATCGGACGCAGCGGGATCGGCGCGCCCTCACGCCGGATGGTTTCGCAGCCGGTCAGCCCCGCAGCCGCCCGCAGATCGGCTGTGGCCTGCTTAAGGTCCACGCCGTCAATCCCGGTGCCCATGCCCACACTGGCCTGATCGCCATGGGGGAATATCCAACCGTAAAAATCGGGGCTGATCTTGCCGTCATAGATCACATCACAACGCCCGGGATCATACAGCTCATTCGCCGCCGGAGCCCTGATAATCTCGTGATACGCAATGACATAGGGAATCTTGTCACCGCCCGGCACCTCGGTTTTGGCCACGTTCGACCGCGCCCCATCCGCCCCGATCACCAGCCGCGTTTGCAGCCGCATCTCGGCGCCGCTGGCCTTGTCGCGGTAGATCACATGGGTGCCTGCCGCGTCACGCTCCAGCCGCAGATAGGTTCCGGTCAGCCGCACCGCCCCATTGCCAACCGCGCGCTGGCGTAGAAATTCGTCAAAATGCTCGCGGTCAACCATGCCCACAAAGCCGTTCTCGATCGGAATATCCACCCGCCGCTGGGTCGGAGAAATCATCCGAGCGGTCTGAATCTGCGCCACGATCTGGCTGGAGGGGATGGCAAAATCAGCGATCAACCGGGGCGGAATGGCACCGCCACAAGGCTTGATCCGCCCCGCCCGATCCAGAAAGGCAACCGTCCGGCCCGCCAGTGCCAGATCATTGGCCGCCGTGGCCCCGGAAGGCCCGCCGCCGATTATGATGACGTCATATGCCATGTTATTCCCCCGGAACCATGCGACCCAGCGCAGGCTGGCGTCGGGTGTCGATGATATGGGCAGCCATCCAGGCCGCAGCGGTGAACAGTGCCGCCTCAAGGACAAAGACCACGGCAAAGGCGCTGGCGGTATCCGTCAGATGCCGCATCAGATCAACTGCCGCCGCCCCGAACAGACCGCCCACCCCGGCCGCCATCGCCTGCGATGCGCCCCAAAGCCCCATCCGCGTGCCTTCGCGTTCACCCCGGCCCTCACTGGCCAAAGCCATCATCGACCCGATGGCCGCGACCGCAAAGATGCCGTTGAACAGGCCCAGACCCACCGTCGCAGGCAGCAATAGGGCCGCCCCCTGCGCCATTTGCCCAGCCATCGCAATCACCATCAGCAGCACCGCCGACCCGGTGCATCCCACCATGACCCACGCCCGCAACGACCCGATCCGCAGCCCTGTCGCCGCAATGCCCACCGTCAGCATGCCAACGAAAACCCCACCGTTCTGCGCACCCGAAAGCTGTGTTGACTGGCCGGGCGTAAAGCCAAAGGCAAGACCCGCATAGGGT
>CAZCFC010000147.1:0-7484 GCA_964497815.1 uncultured Cypionkella sp. | reverse complement strand
TGATCAAGGTTGATCTGGGCGATCTTGGCGCGGGCCAGAGTTTCCGGCCCCTCCAACGTCATGGCAATTGCATCGGCGGCGATGATGGCACCTTTGGTCAAGGCCAGACTGTTCACCACGCCCTCGGCCCGCGCGGCCAGAACGGCACGCTTGTCAGGCTGCGTCGCCCCTGAAAGATTGATCGTCCGCGAATGGTCTGCAAACACCGGCACCAGACCGGCGACCGTGCGGGACGGTGCCGCGGCATCAGCAACCGCAGGCTCTGCCGAAGGCGCAGCAGGCTCGGACGCCGCTGGCGCAACCGCTTCGGCCTGCGCTTCATGACTGCCAACGGCAGCAAACTCGCCCGTTGCGATCCAGGCCCCGGCTGCGACCAGCACAACCAAAGCAGCGACACGATGAAGCCGGAAAAACGATGCCACGGTGATTACTTCCCTTTTTACGCCGCAGGACACTGGACCATGGGCTGATCAGACGGCGCGACCCGCACCGGGCGGATCAGTCGGACGTAAAGCCAAACACACTGAACTCAATAGTCTGAAAGTGGATCAGCGTCCAGCCACGACTTGGGACGCAACCTGCCGGTTTGTTCAGCAAAAGACGGGCGATGCGCCGATTTTCGGGCACAGGACGTGGTTGGCCCTACAGCCCTTTCAGAAACAGGATCAACTGCGCGCGCTGCACTTCGGTCAGGGCGGCGGCAGGATAAACATGACCCTCATTCGAATTGCCCGCAATGATGCGGCCCCGCAGATCGGTCACTTTGTACAGGGCATTGGCCCCTTCTTTGATCGCCGGACCCAATCCGACTTTGACAGGGTCAAAAAGAACCGCGCCGACGGCAAACTGATCCGGCCGCGCATCCGGGGCCGACAAAAGCGCGTCCAGCGTTGGCACCGAACCGTTGTGCAGGTAGGGGGCGCTGGCGAAAATGCCCGCAAGGGGCCCGGCCTTGTATCCCGGCGCAATCGTGTCAGGGGCGGCAAGGCGCAGCGCCGCAAGACGCGCAGCACAGGCTTTGCCCGCCTTGTCCAGATCGGCAATGCGCGAAGGTGGTGCTTGGTCGTCCTGGTTCTGATCCTTGGCCAGCGGATCGGCCTGTGGCGTTCGGTCAAGCCACGCTGCAAAGTCGGCACTGGACCGCACGGCACTGGCATCCGGCATCTCGGCCCACAAGATGCGCAAGGACAGATCGGTCAAAAGGCGCAATGTTGCGCTGCCTTTGGCAAATGGCATGGGCTTTGCCACATCGGGGCCCAGATCGGCATAGGCTCGCATCGCCGTCATCACATCGGTCAGCGTCAGAAGTTTGCCGCCCCAAGTCGTGTGGGTGAAGGCATTGCAGGCGGTCATGGGATCGGTGCCGACCGCAGGCATTGCATCGCCCTGCACGGCAAACACATTGAACAGCCGCACAACCGGGGTGCCGCCCGATGGCGGCGGGGCGATTGCCGACCCGGTTGCATCCGCGATGCCTTGGGGTTTGGCACTGTCAATCCGGGCATGACAGGCGGCACAATGTTCGGTGTAAAGCGCCTCGCCAGCCCTGTACTCCGCCGACGTGCGGTCGATCACGCCCCACTCTTTGGGCCAAAGCGGCGGGGGCAAATCTGCCATGGCGTCCTGCAGGCGGATCAGATTGCCCAGCCGCACCGAACTTTCGACAGGGGCCACCCCCGGCCCGGCGAATGGATCAGCGTCGGGCAACGTCACCTCGGCATAGCTTCCGATCCCCTTTGACACAGCGGGCAACACCGCCGCCGCCTCGCCCACCCCCAGCAGGCCGATGTCTGCCGGGGACTCTACAGCGCCGGGCCATTGCAGCCGTTGCATGTCGGGCGTCAGCCAAACAGACGGGATGGAAACCGGACCATTGGCAGCGGGCAGACCACCCGGAAAACGGCCTTGCGACAGTGCCGCAACCGTGTTCAAGGCCACCATGACGGCATCTTGGCGACCAAAGCCCCAATCGCCGCCCTTGTGAATGCTGCCCTGCACGTCCTTGCGGGCCTGCAGCCAATCCGACACCTGTTGGTGCAAGGCCATCACGTCTTGGGGCGTGGCCGTCTTGCCCAGAACCTTTGCCGAGAATTGCAGCCAGTCTTCGGTTTGCATCGCGGTCTGGTAGGGACCAGAGCGCAGCTTCAGCACAGCCGCGAACAGGTCGGTGGTAAAGCTTTGCAGATCCACCGCAGCCGCACCACCATGCACAACAAATTGTCGCGTCCCGTCTGTCAGGTGCCCGGTGTGGCAGGCGGCGCAACTTAGCCCGATGGCAGGCGCGCGCACCGGATCAGAGTCCAACACAAACCCAATCGGATCGCGTGATGTTGCATCACAAAAGCGAAAGCCATAGCGGTTCAGATTGCTGCGGGCGGCAAAGGTGGTGCCATCGTCGGCGCGCACCAAGGCCCGATACCAGACATCGGGGATCAACCGCGAACCGGTGCCTGTGCCGTACCAAAGCGCGCGTGCCGCCGTTGGCCAGTCTTGCCCCAATCCCGGACCGGATTGGTCACAGGACTGGCTTGTTGCCGGCCCGATCATCACGACAAAACACAGTAAAATGGCTGGAAACAACCGCATGACACATTCGCCCGAATAGCAGGGATCAAGCATGGTCCGCCGCCGCGCGATGGTCAACGGGCAAGAATCCCTAACGGGTTACGGTATTCACAGGATAGCAGGTGGTGAATTTCATCCGCTCCATCGCGAAATGCGAGGTGACAGATTTGATTGGCACGGCTTCGGTCAGCCGCTTGTACAGCGCATCAAACGCCGCCATGTCCGGCACAGCCACACGCAGCAGATAGTCCATCTCACCCGCCATGCGGTAGACTTCCATGATGTGCTGATCTGCCTCTGCCGCCTTGGCAAACGCGGCCCGCCATTCCGCCGAATGATCTGGCGCTTCGATACCGACAAAGACCGTCAGGCCAAACCCGATCCGCGCCGGATCTGCCAAAGCCACCCGCCCGGTCAGCACGCCCGAGGCCTCCAGCTTTTGAATGCGTTTCCAGCACGGCGTCTGCGACAAACCCACCCTGTCGGCGATCTGCAACACCGGCAAAGTGGCGTCCTGCATCAGGGTTGCCACGATTTTGCGGTCAATCAAGTCAAGGTCATCCATCGCAGTCCTCCGGTTGTCGGCGTGAGGATGACGAAAAAATTCTAAATGTCTATAGTGTTTATCGTGTATAATTCCCAACGGCATCCATGGCGGGGTTTGCCCTGCGCACAGCAAGAATCGCCTGCGTGATTGGCCTAGCCACGACGACCCAGACGTCGGGGAAACGCGCCTGCCCAAGCCAGATACCTGATCCCGAACAGAAAATTCTTCGATCGCAACATGCCCGCACCTTTGACCAGAGAATATTCTTCTATAATCACGACAAAATTAGGCGTGTAAATTTCATTGCAATACTCGATCAGTTCAGTCGTTATTGGGCCATCAGCACAGCAGATCCGCCGGGCTGAGCGAAAACGAGGTTCGGACAATGACCGCAGCGCAGACCAGTTTCAGCCCCAGCTTTGCCCACGCCATACCCCCGATGTGCAATGCGATGGACATGGGCCGCACCTGTACCGGGCGCCTGATGCGCCGCTGTCCCACCAAGGCGACGCAGCAGCGCATCGCACCGCTTGACCCGCAGGTGCGGCAATGACGCCCCAGATCCCCTTTGCCCAGAACCGGGCCTTCCGCTTTCCCCAGACCAACAAGGAAAACACCATGCTGACCACCATCACCCTCGCCGGACAAATTCTGGCCCAAGGCGACAAACTGCACGATCTGGCGGACGGCCGCGTCACCATCTCGACCGGATCGCAATTCTTTACCGGCTGGCCGGTGATCCGGGCCTTGAAGGGGGCGCTGTCGGCGCTGGCCGTCGCGGCCTTGCTGACAACGCCGCAGGGCGCGCGGGCCGAAACCCTGTTGAACGTCAGCTATGATCCGACACGGGAACTTTACCGGGCGGTCAACGAAGCCTTCACCGCGAAATGGACCGCCGAAGGCCACGAGGCACCAACGATTGAAACCTCGCATGGCGGCTCGGGCGCGCAGGCCCGCGCCGTGATTGACGGGCTGGAGGCGCAGGTGGTGACGCTGGCGCTGGCCAGCGACATCGACAAGATCGCCAAAGAGGGCAAGCTGCCCGCCGATTGGCAGACCAAGCTGCCGCACAATTCGTCCCCATACACCTCGACCATCGTGTTTCTGGTGCGCGAAGGCAATCCCAAGGGTCTGAAAGACTGGGGTGATCTGGTGGCTGAAGGCGTGGAAGTGATCACGCCGAACCCGAAAACCTCGGGCGGGGCGCGGTGGAACTATCTGGCCGCTTGGGCCTGGGCCGAAAAGAATGGCCAAGACCCCAAGGAGTTCGTTGGCAAGCTGTTCAAGAACGTGCCGGTGCTGGACAGCGGCGCCCGTGGTTCGACCACCACTTTCGCACAGCGCGGGATCGGGGACGTGCTGCTGGCTTGGGAAAACGAAGCCTACCTGGCTCTGAAGGAACTGGGCGAGGATCAGTTCGACATCGTGGTGCCGTCGGTTTCCGTTCTGGCCGAACCGCCCGTGGCCTTGGTTGACGGCAACATCAAGACCGATGATCAGCGCAAACTGGCAGAGGCTTATCTGAACTTCCTTTATTCGCCCGAAGGTCAGGCCTTGGCTTTCAAGCACTTTTACCGGGCCTGGGATGCATCGGCGGCTGACCCTGCAGACGTTGCCCGCTTTCCGCAGCTTGAACTGGTCGACATCGCCAGCTTTGGCGGTTGGGCCAAGGTGCAACCCGAACACTTCGGTGACGGCGGCATCTTTGACCAGATCTATGTGCCGAAATAAGGGGTCATGATGGGCAGGCCACTGATCCACAAATCCCCCATGCCCGGCCTTGGCCTGTCCATGGGGATCACCCTGACGATGCTTTCCCTTGTCGTCCTTCTGCCCATCGGCGCCCTTCTTTGGAAGGGTGCCACTTTTGGCATTGGCGGCATCTGGGACACCGTGAACCGCGAACGGGTGTGGGCGGCGCTGTATCTGTCGTTCCGCCTTTCGCTGTTTGCAGCCCTTTTCAACCTTGTGTTCGGCGTCATGCTGGCCTGGGTTCTGGTGCGCTATAACTTCTGGGGCCGTCGCCTGCTCGACGCTGCGGTAGACCTGCCGTTTGCCCTGCCCACCGCGGTTGCGGGCATCGCGCTGACCGCACTTTACGCCCCGAACGGGGTATTTGGCGCGCTGGCGAAAGAGATCGGCTGGAAGATCGCCTATTCCGAATGGGGCATCTTTCTGGCGCTGGTCTTTGTCGGCCTGCCCTTTGTCACCCGCACCGTGCAGCCCGTCGTCGAGGAAATCGAACGCGAGGTTGAAGAGGCGTCAGCCACGCTCGGGGCCAGCCGCCTGCACACGCTGCGCCATGTCATCCTGCCGATGCTGACGCCCGCCGCCCTGACCGGCTTTGCCCTGTCACTGGCGCGGGCGGTCGGTGAATACGGATCGGTCATCTTCATCGCCGGGAACATCCCGCTGGTGACGGAAATCGCGCCGCTGCTGATCGTCATCCAGTTGGAGGAATTCAACTATGACGCCGCCGCCGCCATCGGCATCGCCATGCTGCTGATCAGCTTTGCGATGCTGCTGGTCATCAACCTTATTCAGGTCTGGAGCCGCCGGAGGATTGGTTATGTCTGATATTGCCCCCCTGAAGTTCCGTTCGGCCACGGACGAGTCCCCGCTGGCCCGCTGGGCGATGATCGGCCTGGCCTTTGCAGGCATCGCCGTCCTGGTCTTTGCGCCCCTGCTGGTGGTCTTTGCCGAAGCGCTGTCGCAGGGTATTGGCGCGGCCTTGGCCAGCCTGACCAACCGCGATGCGCTGTCTGCGATCAAGCTGACACTGATCATCGCCAGCATCTCGGTGCCCTTGAACGCCGCCTTTGGCATCGCCGCCGCATGGTTCATCACCAAGTTCGACTTTCGCGGCAAGGCGTTTCTGATCACCCTGATCGACCTGCCGTTTTCGGTGTCGCCCGTGGTGGCAGGGCTGTGCATCGTGCTGATGTTCGGGGCCAATTCACTGATCGGCGGTTGGCTTGTCGCCAGCGGCTACCCCATCGTCTTTGCCCTGCCCGGCATCGTGATTGCCACGATGTTCGTGACTTTCCCCTTTGTCGCGCGAGAACTGATCCCGGTGATGATCGAACAGGGCCGGGCCGAGGAAGAGGCGGCGCTGACGCTTGGCGCCTCGGGCTGGCGGGTGTTCTGGACCGTCACCTTGCCCAATATCCGCTGGGCGCTGCTGTATGGCGTCTTGCTGTGCAACGCCCGCGCCATGGGCGAGTTTGGCGCAGTGGCCGTCGTTTCCGGCAAGATCCGTGGCCATACCGCCACCATGCCGATCACCATCGAGATGCTTTATAACGAATACCTGTCCATCGCGGCCTTCTCTCTTGCCGCCGTTCTGACCCTTCTCGCCCTTGTCACGCTTTTGCTGAAAACCGCGCTGGAAGTCCGCCATGCTGACCAACTTGCCGCAACGCACCGCCATTAGGAGCCCGCGCGCCGCTGGCGCGCATCACAGTAAGGAGACTCCCATGCACATCGAAATCGACGAAATCTCCAAACAATTCGGCACAACGGCGGCGTTGCATCCGGTGTCCTTGTCGCTGCCTTCGGGCGCTTTGGTGGCACTTCTCGGCCCCTCCGGTTCGGGCAAGACCACGCTGCTGCGCATTCTGGGCGGGCTGGAGTTTCCCACCTCGGGCCGGGTGCGCTTTGACGGGCAGGATGCAACGGGCCTGACCGTTCAGGAACGCCGCGCGGGCTTTGTGTTCCAAAGCTATGCCCTGTTTCGCCACATGACAGTGTTTGACAACATCGCCTATGGCCTGAACGCCCGACCGCGCGCTTTGCGCCCCGCCAAGGCCGAAATCGCCCGCCGCGTCACCAAGCTGCTGGAGCTGATCCAACTGCCCGACATCGGCGCGCGCTATCCATCGCAGTTGTCCGGCGGTCAGCGTCAGCGGGTGGCTTTGGCGCGGGCACTGGCGATTGAACCCCGGATGCTGCTGCTGGATGAACCCTTCGGCGCGCTGGATGCCAAGGTGCGCAAGGAACTGCGCCAAGGCCTGCGCGACATTCACGACAACACCGGCCTGACCACCGTCTTCGTGACCCATGATCAGGACGAAGCGATGGAACTGGCCGATCTGGTGGTGGTGATGTCGGTGGGTCGGATCGAACAGATCGGTCGTCCTGCCGATATTCGCGCCAAACCTGCCAGCGATTTTGTGCGGACCTTCATCAGCGCTTGAACAGGGCCTGCCCCCGTCGCCACACCGCCATCGCCACACCCCCATCCCCACGCCTCCCGTTCCCCGGGCGGCGTGGTTTTTTGCTGCCCGCCCACAGGACAGACAGATTTCGCTTTGCACTTCACAACTTTTGTGCAATTTGTAAAGCATAGAGGGGAATCACATGCTTGGACATC
>CAZCFC010000146.1:0-7621 GCA_964497815.1 uncultured Cypionkella sp. | reverse complement strand
GCCAGTTGGTAGGTATCCAAGGGCAGGTCGAAAAGATTGAGATAGCCGTTCAAAAGGCGGGCATCGACATCCGGGCGGCCTACACCCTCGACGAACTGATCAAACCGAGCACCACCGACTGGACCCGCATTTTCCAGATGAACGGCATCCCCGACGGAGCTCCTGTGTTCCTTGAGCTTAAGACCAATCTGCGCGACTAGACCCGCAAGGCATCAAATGCCAAAACCGATCTGCTGCAGCTTATGGTGTCAAACTCTGCCAACTATGGTGGCGAGCCACAGCGAGCCACAAACAAAAAATTTTGTCCACAGAAGATTTGCGCAGAAATCACTTTACAGTCTTCCCCCGCAAGGACACTATATTTAGTAAGGGAGGCGTCAGGCAACGCTGTTTCTTGCCGGACACCCAGCCGCTAGTGGGGGTAGTCCCTGCGGTGGCTTTATAGTGAGGCCGTGTCCATGTCGATTGCTGAAGATTTTCTGGGGTCCGATGACCTGCACCCGATCGACATCGTGCAAACCCTTGCTGCCCATCATGATTGGGAATTTGACCGGGTTACTGACGATCAGATCGCGATGGCGGTTGAGGGGCAGTGGCGGACCTATTCGCTGACGCTGGCGTGGTCGGCGCAGGATGAAACCCTGCGGCTGATCTGCACGTTCGAGATGGAGCCGCCCACCGACAAGATGGGCGCGCTTTATGACGTGCTGAACCGCTGCAACGATATGGTCTGGACCGGGGCCTTCACCTACTGGACCGAGCAAAAGCTGATGGTCTGGCGCTATGGCTTGTGTCTTGCGGGCGGTCAGATGGCCGGATCCGAGCAGATAGACCGGCTTATCAGCGGCGCCGTCATGGCGGCAGAGCGGTTTTATCCGGCGTTCCAACTGGTCAGCTGGGCCAACAAATCCCCCGCAGATGCGATGAAAGTCGCCATTGCCGAAGCCTACGGTCGCGCCTGACCGGCACCAAAGAAGCCGATTGAAGCCATCGCGCCCTGCGCCTAACCTGCGCCAAAAGCAGGAGCATGCGATGGCATTGGATGGGGTGGCCCGGGATGGGCTGGTGTTGCTGGGATGTGGCAAGATGGGAACGGCGCTGCTGACCGGCTGGTTGGCGGCGGGTGTGCCCGCATCATCGGTCTGGGTGATCGAGCCGCACCCCACGGATTGGCTGCGCGGCCTTGGCGTACATCTGAACGAGGGCGTGCCGCCTGCGCCTGCGGTGGCCTTGCTGGCGGTCAAGCCTCAGATGATGGGCGCGGCTTTGCCCGCCTTGCAGGCCTTGGGCAATGGAAGCACGCTGTTCGTGTCGATTGCGGCAGGCACGTCCATTGCGACCTTCGAGGCGGCTTTGGGTGACCGCACCCCGATTGTGCGCAGCATGCCGAACACGCCGGCGATGGTGGGGCGCGGTATCACCGGCATTTGTGCCAATGCCCACGCGGGGCCCAGGGGGCTGGCGCTTGCGCATGAACTGATGCTGGCGGTGGGGCAGGTCGTTGAGCTGGAAAGCGAAGATCAGATTGATGCGGTGACGGCGGTGTCCGGGTCCGGTCCTGCCTATGTGTTCCACCTGATCGAGGCGATGGCGGCGGCGGGTGTTGCGCAGGGGTTGTCTGAACCTGTGGCGATGCAGCTGGCCCGCGCGACGGTATGCGGGGCGGGGGAACTGGCCTATCAGTCGTCTGAAACTGCCAGCCAGTTGCGCATCAACGTGACCTCTCCGGGCGGCACAACGGCGGCGGCGTTGGCGGTTCTGATGGATGCTGAAACCGGATTTCCGCCCTTGTTGCGCCGCGCGGTCAAGGCGGCCGCCGATCGGGGGCGGGAGTTGGGCCAATGATCACCTATGACGATTTTGCAAAGGTCGACATCCGCGTGGGCCGCATCACCCGTGCCGAACCTTACCCCGAGGCGCGCAAACCGGCCTACAAGCTGTGGGTCGATTTCGGCGGGGATATTGGCGAAAAGCGGTCATCGGCACAGATCACCGCGCATTATACGCCCGAAGGTCTGATCGGGCGCCAAGTGCTGGCGGTGGTGAACTTTCCGCCGCGCCAGATCGGCAAGGTCTTGTCCGAGGTGCTGGTTCTGGGCCTGCCGGATGCCGATGGTCAGGTGGTGCTGATCGGTCCGGGTCATGATGTGCCACTGGGAGGCAAGCTGTTCTGATGCCAAAGCTTCTGATCACCCGCCGCCTGCCAGATCCGGTTCTGACCGCGGCTGCCGCACATTTCGACATCACCCTGCGCGACGCAACGCAGCCCCTGACGCCTGCCGAATTGCGCGCTGCCCTGACGGATTTCGATGCGGTGCTGCCGACGCTGGGCGATTTGTTCCGCGCCGATGTCTTCGCCGATGTGCCGCACCCTCGGGCAAAAATCCTTGCCAACTTCGGGGTGGGCTACAACCATATCGATGCCGCAGCCGCCCGTGCCGCAGGCGTTGTCGTGACCAACACCCCCGGTGCCGTCACCGATGCCACCGCTGATATTGCGATGACGCTGCTGTTGATGACAGCGCGCCGTGCCGGCGAGGGCGAACGCATGATCCGCGCCGGGCAATGGCAAGGCTGGCACCCGACGCAGATGCTGGGCGCACATGTCACCGGGCGCAGTCTGGGCGTGATCGGCATGGGTCGCATCGGTCAGGCCATCGCGCGGCGCTGCCATTTCGGCTTTGGCATGACCGTACGGTTTTATAACCGCTCTGTCATCGCCCCGGGCCTGCCCGCCACCCAAACCACGCTGGCCGATGCGATGGCCGCCGATTTCGTGGTCGTGGCCGTGCCGGGCAGTCCTGCCACGCATCACCTGATCAATGCCGAAACCCTGGCCCATATGTCCCGGCATGGCATCCTCATCAACATCGCACGCGGCGATGTGGTCGATGAAGCCGCCCTTGCCGCGGCCCTGACGGCCGGTCAGATCGCAGGCGCAGGTCTCGACGTCTACGAACGGGAACCGCATATCACGCCCGCGCTGCTGACCATGGAAAATGTCACACTTTTGCCGCACCTTGGCACGGCAGTGCTGCAGGTGCGCACCGCGATGGGCCTGATGGCGGTCGACAACCTGAACGCCTTTGCCACTGGCCAACCGCTGCCGAATTCGGTCTGACTCATGGCCATCCTCTGTGCTCAAATATCCCCGCCGGAGGCTGCCACCGCGATCACAGGCGCAGGTATCGACAGGATAACGCGCCCAAGCCGCACGCGGGGGCTCGATGCCCCCAAGGGCGGCCCCTGCGCCGGGGGCATCGAATGATCCTGTCGCGTGGTCGCCGCTTCATCTTCGTGCATATCCCGAAAACCGGGGGCACCGCGTTGGCGCTGGCGCTGGAGGCGCGGGCGATGAAGGATGATATTCTGATCGGTGACACCCCCAAGGCCCGCGCCCGCAAAGCGCGGCTGGCGGGGGTGAAATCGGCGGGACGGCTTTGGAAGCATTCGACTTTGGCCGACATTGCCGGGCTGGCAACAGATGCCGAGATTGCCGGATTTTTCACGCTGACGCTGGTGCGCAACCCCTGGGACCGCGCGGTCAGCTATTACCATTGGCTGCGCTGCCAGAATTTCGCCCATCCGGCGGTGGGTCTGGCAAAAACCCATGATTTCAGCGGTTTTCTGAACCACGCCCAAACCATGACGGCGCTGCGCCTCTGGCCCTACACCGCCTATATGCGGGACCGCACCGGTCTTGAATGCGCCAGCCTTTACGCCCGGCTGGAACATCTGGACACCGACCTTGCCCCGTTCGAGGCCCATGTCGGCTTTCGCCTGACGCCCTTGGCGCAGGCCAACGCCTCGGACCGTGCCCGCGACTGGCGCGGGTTTTACAGCGATGCCGATGCCGCGTTGATGGCGGATATTGCCGCAGGCGATATCGCGCGGTTTGGCTATGGCTTTGACGATGGTGCGGGTGTGGCGGTCTGAAGCCCGCCCTACCCGTCATCCGCAGGGCGGGTTTCAGGCCGCCACACCCTTATGCTGCCTGTTTTGCCGCACCGAACCGGGCGTAAAATGTCTCGCCCTGTGCGGCCATCTCGCGCAGCAGTCTGGGCGTCGTGAATCGCGGACCATGGGCAGCCGCTAGCCCATCGCAAATCTGAACCGCGCGGCCCGCCCCCAGAATGTCCAGCCACGAGAACGGCCCGCCCGACCATGGCGCAAAGCCCCAGCCCAGGATTGCCCCCACATCGCCTTCGCGGATGTCGGTCAGCACCCCGTCCTCCAGCGCCCGCACCGCCTCCAGCACTTGTGCCATCAGCAGGCGGTGCTGCACTGCTGTCAGGTCAGGTTGCAGATCGGCGGTCGGATAGGCCAACGCCAGCCCGTCCCACAGCCCTTCGCGTTTGCCCGCCGCGTCATAGGCGTAGAACCCCGCGTTCGATTTCTTGCCCAGACGGCCCTGATCGGCCATTGCAAACAGCACGCTGTCCACAGCGCCATCGGGGTAGGCGTCGCCCATCGCCGCCCGCGTGGCCTTGGCGATCTTCACCCCCAGATCAATCGAGGTTTCATCGACCAGTTGCAGCGGCCCCAAGGGCATTCCGACCAGTTTCGCGGCATTCTCGATCAGCGCGGGTTCCACGCCTTCGGCCACCATGCGGATGCCTTCGTTGATATAGGGGATGATGCAGCGGTTGGCATAAAAGAACCGCGCATCATTCACCACGATGGGCGTTTTGCGAATTTGACGCACGAAATCAAGCGCTTTGGCCACCGCCCGATCCCCGGTCGCCTTGCCCCGGATGATCTCGACCAGCATCATCTTGTCGACGGGCGAGAAGAAATGAATGCCGATGAACTGATCCGGTCGCGCCGATGCCCGCGCCAGATCGGTGATCGGCAAGGTTGAAGTGTTGGTTGCAAAGATGCAATCCGGCCCCACAACCGCCTCGACCTTCGCGGTCACCTCGGCCTTCACGTTCACATCCTCAAACACCGCTTCGACAAGCAGGTCACAGCCCGCCAGCGCGGCGTAATCGGTGGTGGCGGTGATGCGGCCCAGCACTTCGGCCTTCTTCTCGGGTGTTACCTTGCGGCGCTGAATGCCCTTGTCGAGCAGCCCTTCGGAATAGGCCTTTCCACGATCCGCGCTTTCCTGGGTCGCGTCGATCAGAACCACGTCGATCCCGGCGTTGGCCGCGACATAGGCGATGCCTGCACCCATCATGCCCGCGCCGATGATGCCCACGCGGGATACAGACTGATCGGTTACGGCAGGGCGGTTCGCACCCTTTTCCAGCGCCTCTTTGTTGATGAACAGGCTGCGGATCATCGCGGCCGAAGACGGATTCATCAGCACCGAGGTAAAATGCCGTGCCTCGATGCGCAGGGCTGTGTCAAAGGGCACCAAAGCGCCCTCATACACAGCCGCCAGCAGGGCGCGGGCGGCAGGGTAGACGCCAAACGTCTTGCCCATCACCATGGCATTGGCGCCGACAAACGTCATGAACCCGGTCGGATGATAGGGCGCGCCGCCGGGCATCTTGTAGCCTTTTTCATCCCATGGCTTCAGCAGATCGGCGTCTTTCGCGCCCAGAACCCATTCCTTTGCACGGACCAAAAGCTGATCTGGGGCCACCACTTCGTCAATCAACCCGGCGGCTTTGGCGGCCTTGGGATCGGACAGTTTGCCCTCAAGCAAGAAGGGGGCCGCCATCATCGCGCCCATCTTGCGCACAAGCCGGGTGGTGCCGCCCGCGCCGGGAAAGATGCCGACCATGATTTCCGGCAACCCGATCCTGGCGCGCGGATTGTCTGCCGCAATGATGCGGTGGCAGGCCAGCGGCAGTTCCAGCCCGATCCCCAAGGCCGTGCCCGGCAGTGCCGCCACAATCGGCTTGCCGCCCTTGTTGGTCTTGGCGTCCATCCCCGCGCGTTCGATCTTGCGCAGCACCCCATGCATGACCATGACGCCTTCGAACACCGCGCGGGCGGGCGCATCGCCGCCGTCTTCCTTCATCTTGGCGATGACGTTCAGATCCATGCCCCCGGCAAAATCCTTCTTGCCAGAGGTGATGATGACGCCCTTCACATCGGTGTCCTTGATCGCGGTATCCACCAGCAGGTTCAACTCGGCAAACCCTGCCAGGGACATCACGTTCATCGAGCGCCCGGGCACGTCCCAGGTGATGGTCGCCACGCCGTCGCCGTCCACGGAATAGGTGAAATCGGTCATTCGTCTGATCCTTTCAGGGGCTGGTCCACGCGCGGCACCTGAATTGGCCACTGCATGTTCGAGATGGAATTGGTGATGGCCACCGCGCGCCAGGTATTGCCGATCAGGCGCAGCGTCATGGTCGAGCGGAACGGCGGCACAATCCGGTGTGTCCCGGCGATGAAATGCGACACATAGCGGCCCGAAATCAGGGTGTCGCTCAGGTCAACCGCGGATTCCACAAGGCGGATATACTGTGTCACCTTCTGAAATTTCAGCATGTCATGAAAGCTGTCAAAGCCCTTGCGCAACCCGGTTTCGGTATCGACCGCCATCGTGGCCGTCTCGGTGATCAGGGTGAACGGCAGGGCGACATGGTTGCGATAGGTGACCCAATCGCCCACCAGCACTGCGGTGCCGATTTCATCCAGATACGATTGGACCAGCTGCATCGCGGGCATTTACGGCTCCATTCCGGGGGGGACATGGGGGCTGCCATCCTTGCGGGTGAAGGTGGCCGTGCCCCCTTGGATCGTCACCATCAGATCGACGTCGGAATAGGTGGCCACTTCGCGCGGGGCCTTCGATCCGACCACCAGAAAGCTGGCGGGTTCGGTGCTGCGGTTGATGAAGTGGTGACCATCGCCCGAATTGGCCGGAAACGCCGCGCAATCGCCGGGGTGCATTTCGGTTTCGCCCGCGTCTGTCACCATGATGCAATGGCCTTGCGTCACCATCACAAATTCATCCTCGGCCAGATGCCAGTGCCGCAGCGACGACAGCGCGCCCGGCTGCAGCGTCACCAGATTGACGCCGAACTGTGTCAGCCCCCCGGCATCGCCCAAGCGCAGGCTGCTGCGCCCGGTCATCATTTCGGCATAGGGCGCGGGATAGATCGAGCCGGATTTGACCGGAACGCGGGACAGATTCAGTTTCATCACAGCCTCTCGATGATCGTGGCGGCCCCCATGCCCGAGGCGATGCACAAGGTGGCAAGGCCCACTGTCTTGCCCGAACGCTCCAACTCGTCCAGCAGGGTGCCGATGATGATCGCGCCCGATGCGCCAAGCGGATGGCCCATGGCGATGGCCCCCCCATTGACGTTGACGATGGCCGGATCGACGTTGAATGCCTGTTGAAAACGCAGAACCACGGCTGCGAAGGCCTCATTGACCTCGAACAGATCAATGTCACCGATGGTCATGCCCGCGTCGTGCAGGATCTTTTGGGTCGCGGGCACCGGACCGGTCAGCATGATGGTGGGATCGGTGCCGATCTTGCAGGTGGCCCGGATACGCGCGCGCGGCTTCAGCCCATGCGCGACCCCGAATTCGGCATTCCCGATCAGGATGGCCGCAGCCCCGTCGACGATGCCCGACGAGTTGCCCGCGTGGTGAATGTGGTTGATCCGCTCCAGATGCGGGTATTTCATCAGGGCGATCTTGTCGAAGCCGG
>CAZCFC010000145.1:1849-7656 GCA_964497815.1 uncultured Cypionkella sp. | reverse complement strand
AGCGTATGATCACCCGCAACCGTCTGGGCCGTGTGCAGATGACCAACCTGCGCGTTTACGCGTCGGCCGAGCATCCGCATGAGGCACAACAGCCCACCGTTCTCGATGTTGCATCGCTGAACCCGAAGAACACCCGGAGCGCGTAATCATGTCCGATATCAAATCTCTCGACGATCTGAAATCGGCTGTTGGCGCAGCTGCTCCTGCTGCTCCGGCTGCCATCCTGCGCGTTGCAGTGCGTGACAAACTGGGCCGCGCCTACGCGACCGGCAAGCGCAAGAACGCTGTCGCCCGCGTGTGGATCAAGCCCGGCTCGGGCAAGGTTGTTGTGAATGGCAAGGAAATGGCCGTCTACTTCGCTCGCCCGGTGCTGCAGATGATCTTGCGTCAGCCGTTCACGGTTGCTGGCGTTGAAGGCCAGTTCGACGTGATGGCAACGGTTGCTGGCGGTGGTCTTTCGGGCCAGGCTGGTGCGGTCAAGCACGGTGTGTCGAAGGCGCTTCAGCTGTACGAACCCAGCTTGCGTGGTGCCTTGAAAGCCGCCGGTTTCCTGACCCGCGACAGCCGCGTGGTCGAACGGAAAAAGTACGGCAAGGCCAAGGCCCGTCGTTCGTTCCAGTTCTCCAAGCGTTAAACTTTTTACGACGCCAAAATCAGCTATGTACTTGGAAAAGCGCGGTTTTTACCGCGCTTTTTCTTTTACACGCGTCCGACAAATGTTTCACACCAGCATCTCAAGTAGACAGATTGAGACTGCGAACTTACAGGTTGTTCACACGCAATGATAACTGGGCTGGGGCTGCGTCGGGGGTAGATCGGCCTGCTTTCGGCAAATCCCCGTCAGGCAGGGTCGGTGATCATCACATCCCTTTCACCAGGGCCCCAGGGAAGACCGTCTGACGGATGGCAGGTTCAGGGATGTTGCGTCGTCCCCTGTCGGGCTTGGGGCTTCGGTCTTGGTTTCTCTTCAAGTTTTTGGAAAAACAGGGCTGCATATTCTGAGTAAAAGAATCGCCTTTACATAAAAGTGTTTTTGTCGGAAATAGGGGCCAGGCCAGCCCACTGCAGCCGCCGCAGCGTCAGTAAGACACCTTTACCGGGACAATTCCATGCAAAGCCCTGATCTGCCCCCTTTTTTCGCGACGCCCCCGGCCCAACCTGGCGACCCACAGCTGCAGGTGAGGGATGCCCTGTCGCTTGATGCTGCTGCGGCCTTGACGACTGGTAGTCGGGGCAGGCGCTTGCACATCGACGGCCAAGTCTGCACCCGGCGGATCACCCGCGCGGACAAGTTGATTTTGACAAAGTAAGGACCTCTTCTGATGATCGCCCGCATCCCCCGTTTCCTGACCGCAGCCTTGCTGTCCACGGCGTTGTGCAGCCCCGCCTTTGCCGTGGCGCCCGACAAGGTTGTGACCCATTACGCCGACATCGCTGCGGCGAAATACAGCGACAGCCTGACAGCGGCCAAGGCACTGCAGGCCGCCGTTTCGGCGCTGATTGCGGCACCGTCTGACGACACGCTTGAGACGGCCAAGGAGGCGTGGCTGGCCGCGCGGGTGCCCTATCAGCAAACCGAGGTCTTCCGCTTTGGCAACGCAATCGTTGATGATTGGGAAGGCCGCGTAAACTCCTGGCCTTTGGACGAAGGTCTGATCGACTATGTTGCCGCCGGATCTGCTGTTAACGAGGAAAACGCCCACGCCGGCCTGAACATCATCGCGACACCGAAATTCACCCTGTCGGGGACCGAGGTGGACGCCACCACCATCACCCCCGACCTGATCGGTTCCACGCTGCACGAAGCTGACGGGATCGAAGCCAATGTGGCTTCTGGCTATCACGCCATCGAATTTCTGCTTTGGGGTCAGGATCTGAATGGCACGGGGCCCGGCGCCGGTGAACGACCCGCCACCGACTTTGCGGCGGGCGACGTCTGCACCGGCGGCCACTGCGACCGCCGTGCCGCCTATCTGCAAGCGGCCACCGATCTTCTGGTGTCTGATCTTGAATTCATGGCGGCCCAGTGGGCGGTGGGCGGTGCAGGCCGGGCGGCTGTCACCGCTGACGCCAATGCGGGGTTGCTGGCCATTCTGACCGGTATGGGCAGCTTGTCATACGGAGAGCAAGCCGGTGAGCGGATGAAGCTGGGCCTGATGCTGAACGACCCGGAAGAAGAGCATGACTGCTTTTCCGACAACACCCACAACAGCCATTTCTATGACGGCCTGGGCATCCGCAACGTCTATCTTGGCCAATACACCCGTCTTGATGGCACCCGGATGAGCGGGCCTTCGATCTCGGAATTGGTGGCGGCCAAGGATGCCGAGGTGGATGCGCAGCTGAAGGCGGAACTTGACGTTTCGGTGGCCGCGTTGGGGGCGATCAAGGCGGCCGCCGAGGGCGGTTTCGCCTATGATCAAATGCTTGAGGCTGGCAACAAGGACGGTGAGAGGCTGATCATGGGTGCGGTGACTGCGCTGGTATCGCAAACGGCGTCGATAGAGCGGGCGGTAAAGGCCCTTGGCCTGTCGCAAGTCAATTTCGAAGGCTCTGACAGTCTCGACAACCCGAACGCCGTGTTCCAATAACCGAACAGGTCTGTTGCCATGAGGGTCGGCCATTGCTTGTCAATCCTGGAGCAAGACATCTGGGCGGTTGACCAAGGCTTGGTGATGACGCCCGGCGGGGTCGGTCACGCGTTGGACAAATGCGGTGATCGCAGGGGCGGCAAGGTGGTGTTGCTGGATACCCTGCGCACCGCGCGGTGGCCGACAGGTAAGGCGGCTTCAGCGCATTCTGAAAAAATCTTGTGGATTGTCGCCACAAGACAGAGGCAACGGACAGCATCAGGGCTAAGCCACATGTGCAACGGCAAAGGCCCTATCCGGCATGTCGATCAGACCGTCCAAGCAAAGATCGCCCCCCGATCGTCGCAACTCTGGTCTTTGACGGGACCGCACGGCCTTGCGGCAGTGGTGGCCGCATTGCCGCGCCGTTCTGGATCCGGGCTATGGTCATCGGGCGTTCAAGGGCGAGGCCAAAATGTCAGGAAGGGGCACATGCAGAGACGCCGATGGCCCGGATCATCGCTTTGGATGGTCACCCGAACCTGCAAAAGCGTGGCAGTCTGCGTCTCGGTCAGACCTTGCGCGAAACATCCGGCGGCGACCTTGGCGGACCTTAAGGAAAGCCACCGCGGACACCGCGACGGGGTGGCCCAACCTGATCGGCGGATTCACGACAAGCCCGCCGATCAGGTTGGGCCATTCGTCGATTGGAACCAGTCAATTTCCGATTGAAATAGTCTGGAATTATCGGCAAACAACGCACAAAAAGGGTTTCCCGATGCGCTACACTTTGATTCTGTGTTTGATGGCGGCACCCGCCTTTGCCCAAACCCTGGATGACCGCCACTTGCCCGTGATTGCGCGCAGCGCCGAAGACGCGGCGAAGGTCGCGGCAATTCTGGCGCCGCCTGCCGATTTTGCCGCGCTTGAAAGGTTCGAGGGCAAGCCCGCCGGTGCCGCAACGGTGCGGTTGCGGGCCAATGCCGATGCCTTCAGTCAGCTTTCGGCAAACATGCCCTTTGAGCATGAGATGGACTTCAAGCTTGGCAATGCGCTGTTTCGCAAATCATGGGTCGCTTCACCTGCCTCAACGCTTGCCTCTGACGGTCTTGGCCCGCTTTACAATGCCCGGGCCTGTCAGGATTGCCACCTGAAGGACGGACGCGGCCATGTGCCGGAAAGTCCGGATGATGCCCGCGTGTCGATGTTCCTACGCCTTTCGGTGCCGGGTGGGGCCAGCCCCGCAGGCATCAGGGACTGGCTGGCGACGCAACCGGACCCGACTTATGGCGGCCAGTTGCAGGACTTTGCGGCCCCGGGTGCGCGCGCCGAGGCCACTCTGACGGTTTCCTACACCGAGCAAGCGGCAAGGCTGGGGGATGGCACCGTCGTTTTCCTTCGCAATCCCAGCTATGGCATCGTGAGTCCCGGCTATGGCCCCCTTGCGGCCGATGTGCAGGTCTCGCCCCGCGTGGCACCACAGATGATCGGTCTGGGTTTGCTTGAGGCAATCCCGGCCGCCGAAATCCTTGCCCGCGAAGACCCCGATGATGTCGATGGTGATGGCATATCCGGCCGCGCCCAGATCGTGCCTTCGGTGGAATTTGGCGCACCGATGCTGGGGCGATTTGGCTTCAAAGCGGGGGCCGCGACGATAAAAGAGCAATCTGCCGGCGCATTCAGCGGTGATATGGGCCTGTCCACCCCGTTGCACCCAAACCCATGGGGAGACTGTCAGACCCGTCAGTCCACCTGTGTCAATGCCCCCCACGGTCAAGAGCCCGGCGCGCGCGATGGGCTGGAAGTGGATGCCGCAAGCCTTGACCTTGTCACCTTTTATGCCCGCAATTTGGGGGTGCCCGAACGCCGCACCCCTGACGCGCCACAGGTTCTGCGCGGCAAGGCCCTTTTTCACAGCCTGAACTGCGCCGGATGCCATGCGCCAAAGCATGTGACCCACAGGCTTGAAGGTCAGCCCGAACAATCGTTCCAATTGATCTGGCCCTATACCGATCTTTTGCTGCATGACATGGGCGAAGGGCTGGCCGATGATCGTCCCGAAGGTCGTGCCACAGGCACCGAATGGAAAACGCCGCCACTCTGGGGCATCGGGCTGACCGCGCAGGTGTCTGGCCACACCCAGTTCCTGCATGATGGGCGCGCACGCAGCATCCTTGAGGCGATCTTGTGGCATGCAGGTGAGGCGCAAGCCGCGCGTGACGGCGTGGCGGGCCTGACCAAACCTGATAGAGAGGCGCTTGTTGCCTTTGTGGAAAGCCTGTAAATGCGCGCTCTGATCCTTGCCTTGACCCTGCTTGCAAGCCCGGCGCGTGCCGATTTTCCCGAAACCGTGCAAACCCATATCCTGCCCGGTTATGCGGCCTTCCAGGCAGCCACCCAGGCACTGGCCGACAAAGCCATTCAAAGCTGCGCCGCAAGTGGCCTGACCCCGGCCTATCACAGCGCCTACGATGCTTGGATGGCCGTCCAGCACCTGCGCTTTGGCCCGGTGGAAACCGATGGCCGGGTGCTGGCCATCCTGTACTGGCCCGACCCCAAGGCGATCGGCACCAAGGCACAGATGGCGCTTTTGACCGGCGATCCTGCCAAACTGGTACCCGAAGCCTTTTCCGAGCAATCCGTCGCCGCCCGCGGTCTGTTGTCGTTGGAGCGCCTGCTTTTCCCCGCCAAGGCACTGCCTGCCGACCCTTGCCCGTTGATCCGTGCCACCACCGCCGATCTTGCCCGCATTGCAGCGCAAATCCTTGCCGATTGGGAACACGGCTTTGCCCAGACCCTTGCCACCGCAGGCGAGAGCGGCAACACCACCTACCTGACCCGCGCCGAAGCGCGGCAGGTCCTTTTCACGCAACTGGCCACAGGTCTTGAATTTCTGGAAGACAGTCGTCTTGGCCGCCCCCTTGGCAGCTTTGACACCCCGCATCCTGAACGCGCCGAGGCCCTTGGCTCGGGCCGCTCACAGCGCAATGTCCTGTTGTCGTTGCGGGCCATGCGCCAGATGGTCGAAACCCTGAGCCCCGGCGTGCCACAGACCCTTGCGGCGTTTGATCAGGCGATCGGCCTGGCGGAAACGTTGGATGATCCGGTTTTCGCCGGGGTCGCCGTCCCGCCGAACCGCCTGAAGGTCGAGATATTGCAGCAGGCCGTGCAGCAAATCCGGCAGGTGATCCTGTCGGAACTTGCGCCCGAAATGAAGGTCGGGATCGGCTTTAACGC
>CAZCFC010000145.1:0-1839 GCA_964497815.1 uncultured Cypionkella sp. | reverse complement strand
CTTTAACGCCGCGGATGGAGACTGACATGACCAATCGCCGCGCCTTTCTGGCAGGACTTGCCGTCCTTGCGCTGCCACGTCCGACTTGGGCCGATGCAGGAAACCCCATGTATCTTGCTGCCGCAAAACAGGGCGAGCGTTACTTTCTGCACGGTCTGGGCCAGGCTGGTGACAGCGTGTTTGCCTTGCTCTTGCCCGCGCGCGGGCACGCAGCCGCCGCACATCCAAGCCAGCCGCTGGCCGTCGCCTTTGCCCGACGCCCCGGTACGTTTGCGGTGGTGATCAATTGTGCGACGGGCAAGGAAACCGCACGGTTTGCCCCGCCAGAGGGCCGCCAGTTCAACGGCCACGGCGCATTTTCAGCGGATGGTGGCGTCCTTTACACGTCCGAAGTCGATGCCGACACCTCGGACGGCCGCGTCGGTCTTTGGGAAACCACCACCTTCGCCCGGATTGGGGAATGGTCCAGCGGCGGGATTGGCCCGCATGATCTCAAACGCCTGGGCGACAGCCTGATCATCGCCAATGGCGGCATCGCAACAGATCCGAAGGACCGCACAAAGCTGAACATTCCGACGATGCGTCCGAATTTGACACAACTTTCCCTGACCGGAGATGTGCTGGAACAGGCCAGCCTTTCGGCGTTTCCGCAAAACTCGATCCGTCATCTGGCGCTTGGGCCGGGTGGCAAAGTTGCGTTTGCGATGCAGTGGGAAGGCGATGCCGCAGAAGCCGTACCGCTTTTGGGTCTCTGGACCCCCGGGACCGCCCCGCGTTTGTGCGCCGCCCCCGAACGTGAAGCCTTGCGCATGAAAGGTTACGCCGGTTCGATTGCATGGAACGCAGCCGGTCAGATCGCCATCACCTCGCCAAAGGGCGGTGTTGCGATGGTGTTCGATTCAGACGGTACCTATCTTTCCACCGTCGTTCGAAGTGACATCTGCGGTGCAGCCCCCCACGGCACAGCGGGCTTTCTGTTCAGCGATGGCTATGGCGCCCTGTTGTCCTTTGGCGCCAAGGGTCTTGAACCTTTGGCCCGGTCGGCGGTTCAATGGGACAACCATATCGTCCGTCTTTAAGACGCTGCGTTTCCAGTGCCTTGCCCGCAATTGGGGGGCATTCTTGCGGGTGAAACCGGTGTCAGACCGCCTTGACATGCTGCGCTGTGGTGTCGATTGGGGAAACCGCCGCCACCAAGGCCGCGCCGAAACGAAGATGCGTTCTGTGTGCCGCAGCTTTGGGCAGCAAAGCCTGTGTCGCAGCGCCCGGTGATGCGCGATTTCGACCGTCAGGTTGCGGTGGTCCCGGTTGGTGCCGCCTCATGACCGGCGTCAGTGATCCGGGCTTTCCCATGATGCCGCCCCGTCAGGGCGTGCGCCGGATCTGGGTGGCGGGTGTCAGGCAAAATCCAACGCTCAGCCCAAATGCGCAACAGCGGCTTGGCCCCGCGCTGTTGCGATCCGTGTTCGTGTTGCCAGTCGGATCGGTCGCGGCGCAAAAAAAAGGGGCCGGAAATCCGGCCCGAGGTTGGGGAACAAGGGGGGTGTCAGGCGCGCCAGAAGGGCTTGGACGCTTCGGCGCTGACCATCATCGGGTCGCATCCGATATCCGACATCCGTTCGGGCGGCAGGTGTCTTAGCGCTTGGCGGGTGCGATGGCGCAGTTCCCACGCGGCCACGGTCAAAGCCAGCGTAACCAGCAGACGCGACAGCGGCGGCAGGGGGCGATGGGCAAGGGCGATGGTTTCCGAAAGGGACATGGGCTTTCCAATTGTATTGATACAAGAACGCAAATCTTCTACAGACAACGTACAATAGCGCGATCCGAGTCTCCAGAGGA
>CAZCFC010000144.1:0-7661 GCA_964497815.1 uncultured Cypionkella sp. | reverse complement strand
GACCAGCCGCGTGGCTATGGCCACCGATGTCACTCTGGGCATGGTCAATCTGGCGCAGAACAAAACGGTGAAAATCGTCTCGGTCGTGGCCGTGATCTTCCTGCCCCCCACGGTCATCGCCAGCGCCTATGGCATGAACTTTGCCCATATGCCCGAACTTGGGATGCGCTGGGGCTACCCGATGGCGCTGGGGCTGATGCTGGCTTCGGCCATCGGAACCTATCTTTTCTTCAAATGGAAGCACTGGCTATGATCAGAATACTTAATCTTTCCAAGGCCTTCACCCTGCACAATCAGGGCGGTGCGGTCATTCCGGTGATGGCGGGCGCGGGGCTGTCTGTCGCCCCCGGTGAATGCGTTGGCCTGACCGGACAATCCGGCTCGGGCAAATCCACCCTGATGCGGATGATCTACGGCAATTACCTTGCGGCCGGGGGCAGCATTCAGGTGGGCGCGCTGGATGTGGCCGCCGCCGCCCCGCGTGAAATCATCGCCTTGCGACGCGAAACGCTGGGCTATGTCAGCCAATTCCTGCGCGTGGTGCCACGGGTGCCAACGCTTGATGTGGTCGCGGACCCGTTGTTGTCGCTGGGCGTGTCGGCCGATCAGGCCCGCGCCCGTGCCGCCCAACTTTTGGCGCGACTGAACATCCCGCAACGGCTGTGGACGCTTTCGCCCACCACCTTCTCGGGCGGCGAGCAGCAACGCGTCAACATCGCGCGCGGCTTTGCCCACCCCTACCCTGCCCTTCTGCTGGATGAACCCACCGCCAGCCTTGATGCCGTCAACCGCGAGGTGGTCTTGTCACTGATCGACGAGGCCAAGTCGCGCGGTGCGGCGATTTTGGGCATTTTCCATGATGAGGCTGCCCGCGAACGGGTCTGTGACCGGCTTGTCGATGTCACCGGATTCACCTCAAAGGCCGCAGCATGATCTTTGCCATCGTTGGCCCTTCTGGTGCTGGAAAAGACACACTGATCGCCGGCGCCTTGGCCCAGCGCCCCGACTTGCGCCTTGTGCGCCGCGTTATCACACGCCGCGAAAGCGCGTGCGGCGAAGATTTCGAAGGCGTAACCGAGGCCGAATTTGCAGCCCGCAAGGCCACTGGCGCATTTGCGGTTGATTGGCAGGCGCATGGCCTTTCTTACGGCATTCCCCGCGCCCAAACCGTTGACGCACCCTTTGGCTCTGGCCCTATCCTGTTCAATGGCAGCCGCGCGGCCCTGCCTGCCGCCAGTCTGGTCTTTCCTGATCTGCGGGTGATCCTTGTCACCGCACCCGATGCGGTTTTGGCAAGCCGTCTGGCAACGCGCGGGCGCGAGACGCTGAACGATATCACCGCCCGCCTTGCCCGCGCCAGTTTCGCCCTTCCCGAAGGCATTCACGCCACGGTTGTGATGAACGACGGCACCTTGGCCGAAGGCATCGCCCGCCTTCTGGCCGCTTTTCAGCCTCTCAGCGCATAGCGGTGCAGCAGATGAAAGCGCCCCACCATATCTTCGCCAAACAGACACAGATCTTCGACGACAAACGGCTTGGGCAGAACCGGTGCAAACTGCAGGTCCAGCACCGCCGCAACGGCCTTGGATTGCAGCTCTGGCAAACGGCCCGTCAGTGTCAGATGAAACTGAAACTCTTCAAGAACATAGGGATAGCCGTAGATGTTCAGCAATGCCTTTTGCCGTGCGGTCAGGCTTTCCGGCCTGCGACGGGCAATCTCGGCGTCATTCAACGGCGCGCGCAAGCTATTGGTAGCGGCCACAACTTCGGCAGCCAAGGCCCTGATTTCACTATCCCCCCCGCGAGGGACCAACGCCAGAAAGCCGTCAAGGTTCATCAGATCCAACCCAGCGCACTGCGCCGGGGCCAGCCGGGTGGCAAGATCCGCCACGCAGGCCGCAACCTTGTCAATCGCCACCCCCTGCCCCAGCCGGAACGGTGCGCGCAAGGTGGCGTGAAAGCCGTACTTGCGCGGCTCGGCGGTGATCCGGGCCACATCCGGCACATCGGGCTGCGTCATGGGTTGGCCCGTTTCCACATCCCACCCCAGCCATTCGGCAGCACGTTTGGCGAAAGGCCCCGGTCGGGGCGCGAAATAGACGGCAAAGCGTTTCATCTGGTCCATGGCGGGCGATTTAGCGGGGGTTTGTCACACGCATGTGACACGGCCCTGCCATTCGACCCAAAAGCCATGACGACCGCAAGACAGGACTGACAAAATGACCGAAACCATCCTCGCCAATGCCCTTCTGGTGTTGCCCGGCGAAACCCTGCACGGACAGATCCGGCTGCTGGACGGCAAGATTGCCGATATTTCTGCAGGCTCGGGCATTCCTTTGGGCGCGATGGATTGCGCGGGCGATCTGGTGATGCCCGGTCTGATCGAGTTGCACACTGACAATCTTGAACGCCATATCGAACCGCGCCCCAAGGTGAACTGGCCGCATGCCGCCGCAATCATCGCCCATGACGCAGAAATGGCCAGCGTCGGGATTACGACGGTGTTTGATGCGCTGCGGGTTGGGTCGGTGGTGTCGAACGCCAAGGCCAATTACGGCGAATACGCCCGCGCCCTGGCCGATGAAATCCTTGGCCTGCGCGCGCAAAATGCGTTGCGGATCAGCCATTTCCTGCACCTGCGCGCCGAGGTTTGTTCCGAAACCCTGATTGATGAGCTGGACAAGTTCGGCCCCACCGATCGCATCGGCATCGTCAGCCTGATGGACCACACCCCCGGCGAACGGCAGTTTCGCGACATCAGCCAATTGCAGAAATACGTCTGCGGCAAGCATGGCATCTCTTCCGATGAGTTTGAGAGCCATATCGCCGCGCAAAAGGCCCTGACCGCGCGTCATGGCGCAGCCCATGAAACCGCCGCCGTGGCTGCCGCCCGCCGCTTTGGTGCCGTGTTGGCCAGCCATGACGACACCGAAGCAGGCCATGTTGCCCGCTCTGCCGAACACGGGGCGCATTTTGCCGAGTTCCCCACCACCATCGAGGCCGCCCGTGCCTGCCATGCCCATGGCATCAAGGTGATGATGGGCGCGCCAAACCTGATCCGGGGCGGCAGCCATTCGGGCAACGTGGCCGCTCAGGCGCTGGCCGAGTCTGATCTGCTGGACATCGTGTCGTCCGACTATGTGCCCTCATCCCTGCTGTCGGCGGCGCTGATGCTGGGCGACATCTGGGGCGATCTGGCGCGCGGCGTTGCCACAGTGACCGCCGCCCCGGCGGACGCAGCAGGACTGGCTGACCGAGGGCATTTGCAGCCCGGTGCCCGCGCCGATGTGATCCGTGTGACGCGCCTTAACGGAGCCGGCGCCGTGCGCGGTGTCTGGGTTCAAGGCAAAAGGGTGGCCTAAGGCCCCCAACGTGGGGCTCGCCTCGCCAGGCAATTCGGGCCATCAGCACTATCGCTGGTCAACGCCTTATGGAAGTCATGGCCGCCTTCTAGCGGAATAGCGGGGGTTGGGCAAAAAGACGCCGCTCACAAACCGCATCGGTTCGGTAGGCAGCCAACGCACCTTTTGCGGACGGGTCAAACCTCGGGCGATCCTTTGCAGTTCAATCGGCCCGCGCCCACAGCGCCTTTGCCTGGCAAACACACTGTTAGGGCCTGCGTCCAGACCGGCAGGCAAAGCAAGGCGTCGCATTGGGCAATCTTGTCGTCAAGAATATGAAAACGGCGCGAAGGCGCAGGACGTAAAGAAGCAAATCGGGGGCTGACGACGCCTTGCGGTACGCTTCAGGATTCTGGTGTGGCGGTCAGTCCGGGTCTTTCCGGATCCTGGACTTCGGTCATGGTGGCTTCGGTCAGCAGCAGCACAGATGCCACTGAAACAGCGTTTTCCAAGGCGATGCGAACAACCTTGGTTGGATCAACGATACCGGCGTCGATCAGATCAACGTATTTCTTGGTCGAAGCGTCAAAGCCGAAGTTCCCCTTCCCTTCAAGCATCTTCGCCACAACCACGCCACCATCAATGGCAGAGTTTTCGGCGATCTGGCGTGCCGGGTTCTCAAGGGCGCGCAACAGGATCTGAAGCCCGGTGCGTTCGTCGCCTTCATGCATGCCCGCCTCCTTTTCCACGGCCGGGATGCACCGCAGCAGGGCAAGGCCACCACCGGGAACAATGCCCTCCGCGACTGCGGCCTTGGTGGCGCTGATGGCGTCATCAAGGGCGTCCTTGCGCGCCTTCATTTCCGCCTCGGACGGTGCGCCGACCCGGATGACGGCGACGCCCCCGGCCAACTTGGCCAGCCGTTCCTGCAGCTTCTCGCGGTCGTAGTCGGAGGTCGTTTTCTCGATCTGTGCCCGGATCTGGGCAATGCGGGCCTTGATCTGGCCTGGATCTCCACCGCCACCGATGATCGTCGTGGTGTCTTTGTCAGCGACCACCCGGCGTGCGTGCCCAAGATGTGCGACCTTTGCATTTTCAAGTTTCAGCCCAAGGTCGGCCGAGATCACCTGACCGCCGGTCAGAATGGCGATGTCTTGCAACATCTCCTTGCGGCGATCTCCAAAACCCGGCGCCTTGACGGCACAACTGCGGAATGTGCCACGAATCTGGTTGACGATGAAGGTGGCCAAGGCTTCGCCTTCCATGTCTTCGGTGATCGCCAGCAGGGATTTCCCGGCGCGGATCACCTCTTCCAAAAGCGGCAGCAGGTCTGTCAGCACGCTGACCTTGCGGTCGAACAGCAGGACAAGGCAGTCTTCAAGCTCGGCCTCCATCTTGTCCTGATTGGTGATGAAATAGGGCGACTGAAATCCGCGGTCGAACTGCATGCCTTCGACAACATCCAGCACGGTTTCGGTCGATTTCGACTCCTCGACGGTGATCACGCCGTCGTTGCCGATCTTTTCCATCGCCTCAGCAACCAGATCGCCGATCGACGGGTCGTTGTGGGCGGAAATCGTTGCCACCTGGGCCTTTTCGCGGCGTGAATTGACCGGGCGCGACAGGTCTTTCAGTGCCGCGATGGCGACCAGCGCGCCACGGTCCAGACCCCGTTTGATGTCGATCGCG
This sequence comes from uncultured Cypionkella sp., assembly GCA_964497815.1. Lineage (GTDB taxonomy): Bacteria > Pseudomonadota > Alphaproteobacteria > Rhodobacterales > Rhodobacteraceae > Cypionkella. The sequence goes on along the minus strand of CAZCFC010000144.1, from coordinate 2,631 downwards.
CTGGCACCGGCCACGACGTTGCGAACGCCATCCGCAAAGATCGCCTGGGCCAGAACCGTGGCGGTGCTGGTGCCGTCACCCACCGCGTCGGCAGTCCTTTCAGCAGCCTGCCGCAGCATCCTGACACCCAGATTCTCGGTGGCATCCTTCAGATCGAATTCCTTGGCAATGGTCACCCCGTCGTTGCAGACCAGAGGCGGACCATATTTCCGGTCGATCAGAACCGATTTGGAGCGCGGTCCAAGCGTGACGCGCACGGCGTCGGCCAGTTGGGTTGTGCCGCGCAAGATCGCTTCGCGTGCCACAGAGCGAAACAGTACATCCTTGTAAGCCATCATCCGGTTCCTGCGTTCCTGTTCGGTTTCCGTGCCTTGACGCCTTTGCCACCCTGTGGGCCGACCTTTGGGGTGGCGCGCGCGCTGTCATTCGTCAGGGTCGATCATTTGATCCATGTCCGGTGGCTTGATGAAATCCCGCAGGGCATGCGCAAAATCCCTCAGCCGCATCTCGACGTTGGCATTGACCGAGCCGTCCTCGAACGCGCCGTCGCCGCTGCGGGTTCCGGCCGCCAATCCCGTCAGCAGTTCCATGGCCTCGTCGATGTGCGAGATCGCATAGATGCGGAACTGGCCTTTTGATACCGCCTCGATCACTTCGGGCCGCAGCATCAGGTTTCTGACGTTGCGACGCGGGATCAGCACGCCCTGCTGGCCCGAAAGCCCTGCCGCTTTGCAGGTGTCGAAAAAGCCTTCTATCTTCTCGTTGACGCCGCCGATTGGCTGTATCTCACCCATCTGGTTGATCGAACCGGTTATGGCGAGCGATTGCGAGATCGGGATGCCAGCCAAGGCCGACAGCAGCGCGCAAAGTTCGGCCGCAGAAGCACTGTCGCCTTCAACGCCGCCGTAACTTTGCTCGAACACAAGGCTTGCCCAAAGCGACAGTGGCACGTCACTTGCATAATGTGTGGCAAGATAGGACGACAGGATCAGCACCCCCTTGGAATGAATGGGCCCACCCAGCTTTACCTCGCGTTCGATGTCGATCACTTTGCCGGTTCCCATCCGCACCCGCGCCGTTATGCGCACGGGAAGGCCAAAGCTGAAAAAACCGCTATTGGCGACAGTCAGGCCGTTGACCTGACCGACCGTACTTCCCGAGGTTGCAACAATCAGCGTGCCTTCGTGGATCATCTCTTGCAGCCGGTCGCGCACGCGATCGGCGCGATGTTCGGCGGCAGCCCGGGCAGCGGCAATCTGGCCAGAGTCGATGACCGATTTTCCGCTGGCCCTAGTCAGGAAATCAGCCTCGCGCAAGAGATCCCACAATGCACCGATCCGCAGCGACATCCGGGTCTGATCGTCGGCAGCACGGGCTGCAATGTCGATCAGGGCGGCGACCCCGTCGCGGCTGACAGGATGCATCGCGTCACGCTTGCAGGCCCCGGCAACCATACGGGCAAACAGCCCGACGCTTTCCGCAGATCTGATCATGTCATCACCAAAGTCTGCGCTTACCTTGAAAAGGCGGCTGAATTCCGGATCATAAAGGGTCAGCAGCAGGTGCAGCAGCGTATCACCGACCAGCACCACCCGCACCTGCAGCGGGATAGGCTCTGGGTCCAGCGTGCTGGTCGAGATCAGGCTCAGCATCTCGGCGGCGGAACTGATCCGAATGGCGCGGGTTTCCAGACACCGCTTCAAAGCCTCCCATGCAAAAGGTTCGCCAAGCACCCGCATCGCATCAAGCACCAGAAAGCCGCCGTTTGCCCGATGCAGCGCGCCTGACCGGATCAGGGTGAAATCGGTAACCAACGCGCCCATCGTCGAGATATGATCCACCTTGCCAATCAGGTTCGACAACGAGGGCAGCGGCTCGGTTATGATCGGTGCCCCGACCGATGTGGAAGGATCATTCGACACCATCACATTCACGGCATAGCGGTGAAACGCCGGCTCATCGTGAATATGCGCCCGAGCAACCGGAAACGGCCCCTCCTGCCTGCCGTTTCCTTCCCGCAAAAACATCTCGGCGTTCTCGATCAGATCGGTTCGCAGGGCGGTCAGGTGTGTCTTGATCGCTTCGATGGCACCAAAGGTCTGCAAAACGCTGGCAAGTGAGTCATCAACAGCCTGTTCGGCCATTTCGGCGTTCAACAAGGCAACAGCAACCCTGTGTTCTTTTTCCAGCCGCGGGATAGACTTGAGATACCTTTCAAGATCTTTTTCGGTCAGGTTGACCGCGTTTTCGATGACCTTGCGGTCGGCGTCCGACAGGCTGGCAAAATCATCCGGTTTGATCACTTCGCCATTGCGCACGCCCGCAATCGCAAAGCCCATCGGTGTGCGCAGGATCGTCACGCTGCGCTCGTGCGATTTTTCCACAACCTTCTCGAATGCGTCCTGTTTGCGCTTGCCCAGCCGCTGCTCGAAGGCACCTCTGCGGTTCTGATATTGCTCGGATTCGAAAAGGGCGGGAATGTCTTTGGCCAAATCATCAACCACCGCATCAATCGCCTTTTGCAGGGGGCGTGATATGCCGGGCGGCAGGGCAATGGCCTTTGGGCGGTCCGGGTTCGCAAAGTCGTTCACGTAGACCCAGTCCGACGGAATGGGTCTGGTCGCGGCTTCA
>CAZCFC010000143.1:0-7672 GCA_964497815.1 uncultured Cypionkella sp. | reverse complement strand
AAGGATGGTGGCTTCGTTCACAAGCGTTGCAAGATCGGCCCCGGTAAAGCCCGGAGTCAAGGCGGCCACGGCATCCAGATCCAGCGCCGGGTCCATCTTTACTTTGCCAGCATGGACCGCAAGGATGTCGCGGCGCCCCTTTCGTTCCGGGCGGTCTATGACGATCTGCCGGTCAAAGCGGCCCGATCGGGTCAATGCGGGATCAAGGATTTCAGGCCGGTTGGTGGCCGCCAGAAGCACAATGCCGACGGTGGGGTCAAATCCGTCAAGTTCGGCCAGCAACTGGTTCAGCGTCTGCTCTTTTTCGTCATTGCCGCCCAGCCCCGGCAGGCTTCCGCGCGCGCGCCCCAACGCATCAAGTTCATCAATGAAGATGATGCACGGGGCGGCCTTCCGGGCCTGGGCAAAAAGGTCACGGACACGGGCCGCCCCGATACCCACGAAAAGTTCGACGAATTCCGACCCCGAGATCGAAAAGAACGGCACCGCCGCCTCACCCGCCACCGCACGGGCCAGCAGCGTCTTGCCCGTGCCCGGCGGACCGACAAGCAGGATGCCTTTGGGCACCCGGGCACCAAGGCGGGCATAGCGGCTTTGGTCTGTCAGAAACGACACAACCTCTTTCAGTTCCTCTTTGGCCTCGTCCACCCCGGCCACATCGCGAAAGGTGACACCCGTGTTGCGTTCGATCCAGACTTTGGCACGTGACCGGCCGACGGCAACCATCCCTTCCATCCCCTGCCGTTCGGCAAACCGGCGAAAGATGAACGCCCAGAAAAGGATCAGCAGCGCCGTCGGGGCAAGCCAGGAAATCAGGTTTGTCACCCAGTTTGTATCAGATGCGCCCGCGATCTGAACGCCATGGGCCGCAAGGCGGTCGGCAAATTCTGGCTCTACCCTTGTGGTTACAAAGTGGCTGCGGCCATCCATCGTGGTCTTCAGAACGCCCTCGATCTGGCTTTGGGTGACGGTGACGCGGGCGATTTCGTTCCGTTCCAGAAGGTCAAGGAACGTCGAGTAATCCAGAAAGACCGTGCTTCTGACTTCAGCAAAGAACTGGAAGGCAAGAATCAGAAACAGCCCGAAGAAAAGATAGCCAAGGTTCAGCTTGCGTTCCGAATTCGATGCCATTCACAGGGCCTCTCTGGCTTGTTGAACGACGCTGCACCGATCTGCAAAGGCGTCAGGTTGTTTGCCCGCATCGCTGCAGGTCAGCGCCATTTCTGTCTGGTGATCATGCCCCAGTCCTGAGCGCAGTCCTGCGCGCAGACCTGCCGCAATTCGGGCGCTCTGGTCGTGCGGATCCGCGCTATTCTTTCGGGAAAGGTGCGGAAGTATCGGGCAATCTCTTGATCGGACAGACCAAGGTCGGCCAGCGTGGCAACAGATGTTGCCGGAAACGGGCCAAGAAGATCGGACGAATTGGCCGGGAACGACTGTCTGTAGACGCGGGTTGCAGATGGATTTTCCATTGAGATTTCCAATCGTCATTGCGCTTTGCATGGGCTTGAAACCTGTGGCCTGACGTCGACCCTTTTCTTTCTTGCCGCCGGGTAAAACCGGAACGTGTGGACCTTCACACGGGCGGTCCGCGCCAGGGTTGGCACCGGGCCGCCAGAGCTATGTTTCTGTCCGACCCTTTGGCCAGAGGATGCGGGGTGCTGCATTGACGGCTGTCAACGATCTTGGCGCCCCAAGACGGCTGATGCAGATCGCGGTCTGCTCTGGCCAGACTGCGCTCAAGATCTGCGGGTCTGGCCTGTTGTCCGATTGGCAGGGTGGCCGGCAAAAGACCGTCGCGCGGCGGCAGTTTGCCCGGCGCGTGATGATGGTGGTCAATGCAGAACATTTGCCCGGCAGGCAAATTCTGCGCCTGTCATCAAGGGATTTGGCGTCATGCTTATCAAGCCATCCGTTCTTCTGGCTTTGCTGCTTGCAACCCTGTCCGCCGCAGAGGCCGAGGTTGCAGGGGTCGAAGTGCCGCTGACCTCTACCTTTGCCCCCATGGTGGAAAAGGTCCTGCCGTCGGTTGTCAGCATCGCGGTGACTGGCACCAGTCTGTCAGACATGACGCCCTTGCTTGCGGACCCGTTCTTTCGCCAATTTTTCGGAGAATCTGCGCCGCCGCCACAGTCTGAAACCCCGTTTCAGGCGGCAGGGTCGGGGGTGATCGTGGATGGCCCCAAAGGTCTGGTGCTGACGAATGCCCATGTCGTTGCAAACGCCGATCAGATCACGATCCGCTTGCCGAATGGCACGGAAACAACCGCCGAAGTGGTGGGCGTCGATCCCGACACCGACATTGCTGCGCTGCACATTGCATCCGAAGGGCTGGTTGCTGCCCGCATTGGAAAATCTGCGACGTTGCGGGTCGGTGACATCGTCGTGGCGGTCGGCAATCCGTTCGGGCTGGAACAGACCGTCACCATGGGCATCGTCAGCGCTTTGGGCCGTCGCGGGCTGGGGATTGAAGGGTATGAGAACTTCATCCAGACCGATGCTTCGATCAATCCCGGAAACTCGGGGGGGGCGCTGGTCAACATGGCGGGGGAACTGGTCGGCATCAACACCGCCATCCTGACACCATCGCAAGGGTCGGCGGGCATTGGTTTTGCCATTCCCGTGGATATGGCAATGGCAATTGCAGATCAGCTTGTCCGGGAAGGGCAGGTACGGCGCGGCAAGCTGGGTGTCATCGTGCAGGATTTGACCCCCGATCTGGCCCGCGCACTGGGTCTTGAACCGGCGAAGGGCGCGCTGGTGGCGCAGGTGGTTCCGGGGGGGGCCGCCGAGATGGCGGGCTTGCTGGCCCGTGACGTTATTCTGGCGCTGGATGCCACACCTGTCCCCGACGCGGCGACGCTGCGGTTTCTGATCGGACAGCGGTCACCGGATCAGGCGGTCACCTTGGACATCCTGCGCGACGGCAGGCGGATGGCCGTCAACGCGGTTCTTGGCCAATCCGAGCAAAGCGAAAGCCAGGGGCGGGCCGGCAAAAGCAAGGCCGAACAGTCGCCGCGGCTGCAAGGTTTGTCACTTGCCGAAGATCATCAGGGGATCGTGGTGGTCGCCGTCTCCCCAATCAGCGCTGCCGCGCGCGCCGGCCTTTTGGTCGGTGACCGCATCATCGCGGTTCAGCAAACACCGGTCAGCCGCATTGCCCAGTTGCGCGCCGCGATTGCCGCAGTACCGGTCGGGGATGCTGTCCTGATCGAAGTGGAACGGCAGGGCGTGCCTTTCCTTGTCGCGCTTCCCTAGGGCGCAATCGGCCTTTGCAAAGGAGCCAGGATGATTGATGCATCGCCCGTTGCCAATTTGACCGAAAACGAAGCGATTGCGGCGCGTTTTCACGAATATGCCGCCCTTTTGGAACAGCAGGGCGATGATCGCTTTCGGGTTCGCGCCTATCAGGATGCGGCCGGGCATGTGCGCTCTTTGCCGGTTCCGCTGCGACAGATATTTGAACAGTCCGGTCTTGCCGGTCTTGTCGCCCAACCACGGATCGGGCACGGCATTGCCGCCGCCATTGCCGAAATCCTGACGTCGGGCCGCTGGTCGCAACTTGACCGGATGCGCGGCGATATGGCTCCTGTACAGGTGTTCATGACCATTCCCGGCATCGGGCCCGCCTTGGCGCGCCGACTGGCCGATGACGAAGACCTTGAAACGCTGGAAGAACTGGAAATGGCGCTGCAACCTGGTGGCCATCCGATTCCCGGCTTTGGGGATCGACGCAGGCGCCTGATCCTGTCCCAGATCAGCGAACGTCTTGGCCGGACACGGACGGCCCGGAAAGGTGCGGAAACCCACCAGATGCCACCCGTCAGCCTGCTGCTGAACGCCGACAGGCTGTACCGCGAAAAGGCAGCCGCAGGTCAGTTGCGGCGGATTGCGCCGCGTCGTTTCAATCCGGCAGGCGAGGCCTGGTTGCCAATCATGCATGCCCGACGCGATGATTGGCACCTGACGCTGATGTGGTCCAACACCGCGCGCGCGCATGAATTGGGAAAAACCCGGGATTGGCTGGTGATCTACTTCCTGCGGGATGGCCAATCCGAAGGCCGCTGCACGATTGTGACAGAAACGCGCGGCCCATTGGCGGGGCGGCGGGTTGTGCGTGGCCGCGAGACTGAATGCCAAGCCTACTGGGGAAAAGACGGCCCCTGATGCGGGGCCCGTACGACCCGCCCACCGCTGTTGACCCGTTGCGCATGGTCAATGCCGGGTTCGGTCAGCTGGTTAAGCTGATGAAACATATCACCGGATGAGGGTTTATCATGACTGGCGAAATCTTTCAGCGATCACTGGCAATCACGGTCGCCCTTCTTTGCATGACAAATTTTGCTGCGGCAGAGCAAACCAACGATGAGTTCGCCGCGGGTGCGAAAGAGTACATCGCCGGGTGCGCTGCCTGTCATGGTGAGGCAGCAGACGGCAACGGGCCGATTGCGCCCATGTTCAAAAGCCGCGTGCCGGATCTGCGGCAGATCGCCAAGCGAAATGATGGCGTCTTTCCGCTGCTTGATGTCATTCACACGATTGATGGCCGCGCCATGGTAAAGGCGCATGGCAATCCCATGCCCATCTTTGGCCGCAGATATACCGTTGATGAGACCGAGCGCGGTCTTGGATTTGGCACCGAGTCTGTCGTCCGGGGGCGCGTTCTGGAACTTGCGCTTTATCTGCAGTCGATCCAGCAGTGAAAATGGCCTGCAGGCGCTGATCCCCGGGCTGTGGTTGGTGCCGTGCGGTCTTTCTGCGCGCCAGCCGGGCTTTGGCTGGCAGCCCTGCTGAATGGCCGGGCGTTTTCACCCTGCACGGTGCTTTTATACCCCATTTGAACGTCCTTGGTGTCGCATGTGTCACGACGGAAAAGAACCACAGGCATGATGATTTTCGACCTCTCTCATACGCCGTCTCTTGGCCGCGACGTTGCGCAGGTGGCGGGTTATCCGCTTGCGCCGCACGAAATGCGGGCCTTTGGCGGCGGCCAACACAAGGCGCGCCCCTTGATCAGTGTCCGAGGTGTGGACGTGTTCGTGCTTGCCGGGTTGCATGCGGTGCCGGGGGCATCGGTGAACGATAACCTGATGTGCCTGTTGTTCTTTCTGGCGACCTGCCGGGACCATGGCGCCGCGCGGGTGACGGCCATCGTCCCGTGGATGCCCTATTCCCGCAAGGACCGCGTGACCAAGGCGCGGGATCCGGTCAGTTCGCGTTACATGGCACAGCTGTTCGAAGCGGTCGGCACCGACACCCTGATCACCGTTGATGTCCATAATCTGGCGGCGTTTCAGAACGGCTGTCGGTGCAGGACGATCCATCTGGACACCTGCAAACTGTTTTCCGCCCATATCAACGGGGCCACAAAGGACGCTGGCATAACCATCATGTCGCCCGATTGCGGCGGTGTGAAACGGGCCGACCTGTTGCGCCAATCGCTTGAACTGGTGCGCAACAAGCCGGTGGGTTTTGCCTTCATGGAAAAGCGTCGGTCCGCCGGGGTGGTCAGTGGCGATCTGTTTGCAGGCGATGTGGCGGGCCAGGATGTCTGGATCGTGGATGACATCATCGAAAGCGGCGAAACGATGCTGCGGGCGGCAAAGGCCTGCCGTGACCGGGGCGCGCACTTTGTCCACCTGCTTGCCACGCACGCTTTCTGCAATCCTCAGGCTGCGGACACCCTGATCAGGGCATGCGATAGCCTGACTGTCACAGACGCGGCCGATGTGCTGCCGGACCCGCGGCATGGCAAGCTAAGCGTTGCGCCGATGATCGGACAGATTCTGGCCCGCATGCACAATGGGCAACCTGTCAGCCCGGTCCTTGATCCGACCGGCATGGGCCGATGATACCGTAAACCCTCCTGAGTTTGGAATCCCAATGCAACGTGACCCCATCATCACATGGCGCAACATTCAGAAATCGGACGCCGTCGAGACCATCATCCACAAGCGGATTGCGGCCCTTGAAAAGGTCTGCCCCAACGCTTTGGGTTTGCGCATCACGCTGTCCGCCCCAAAAAAGCAACGGCATGCTGCGCGCGGCTTTGACGTGCGGCTGCATCTGGACCTGTCTGGGCCTGATCTGGATATAGCGCGGTCGGTGCGCCATGGACTTGCGGCCAATGATCTTGTGCGTGCCGTGAATGGTGCCTTTTCGGCGCTTGAGCGGCGGGCCAAGGAAACGCGCAGGGTCATGGACGGCCAAGAGGTCAAGCATCATCCCGCGATCCTGCATGGCGAAATCATCGAGTTGGAACCGGAATTGGGATACGGTTTCCTGCGGGCCGACGATGGCCAAGAGGTCTATTTCCAGAAGGACGGTCTGGTGGCTGGCGCTTGGGATGACCTGTCGCTTGGACACATGCTGCGGTTCCGTTCTCAGGATGGGGAAAAGGGGCCTTTCGCCGTGGACGTCGCCCCCGCGCAATAGCGCGATCAGGCCTTGAGCGAAGGTGCCACTGCCGCGCCACGCGGTGCAAGGGGCAGGTCACACCCGTTCTTGGCGTTCAAAGCGCGACGGTGCGTTCCCTGCAAAGGCATCGGTGCGGCGGCAAAGGTCGGGTCTGTCTTGACGCGCACAACGCCTTTTCCCATCCGGCGATCGTGTTTTCATGCATATCTTCCCGCCAAGGCGCGCAATATTTATTGCATTCCAATGCTGCGCATCTATGCTTTGCGGGGGAGGACCCTTATGCAAGACCTGACACGAAAATCACCGACAGCGGCAGAACTTCTTTCTGCGCTTGGTTCGGCGCATGGCGATCTGGGGCCGGGTGGACAGCGGTTGGCGCGGTTTGTTGCCGACAATCTTGGCACCTGCGCGATGTTGACCGCAGCCGAGGTTGCACAGCGCTGCGGGGTCAATGCATCGACCGTTGTGCGCTTTGCCCAGCATCTTGGGTTTACAGGGTTTCGACAGTTCCAAGAGGTGCTGCAACATCAGTTGGCCGAAACGATGGAGCAGACCAAGCCGTTTTCTCCTGCGCAAAACACCCTCGTCAAAACGGTGCGGCCGTTGCGGCTTAATCTGCTTTGTGACTCCGGGAAATCGTTCAACGAAGCGGCCGAAGCGGCGGCAAAAAGCTTTTGCATCTTGAATCCCGCAGTCGAGGTGCAGTCGGAACTGCATATTTCCTACAAAGTCGACCCTGATGCGTTTGCCGCCCGGATCAAGCTGGCAGCGGCCGAGTCCGACGGGATCATCCTTGTCGCGCGCGATCATCCGGCGATCAATGATGCGGTCCGGCAGGCAACCGCGCAGGGCACCCCGGTGATATGCCTGACCACCGACCTGCCCACATCGGGGCGCACGGCCTATGTCGGGTCGGATCAGTATGTGTCGGGCGCGACGGCTGGTTGGCTGTGCGGTCGCATGTTGCCCCGCGCCACGGCGGGACAGGTCTTGTTCGTCTATTCCGTGCCGTTTCGGTGCCATCAGGACCGCGAGCAAGGCTTTCGGCATGTGCTGCGGACAGAGTTTCCAGGCCTTGCGATTGATGAAAAGCTCAGCTCTGACGAAAGCATCGAGGTGATCTATGACGCGGTCTGTCGTCACATCGCCAAGAACGGCCCGCCAGTTGCGATTTACAACGTTTCGGGGGCAAATCTGGGGGTCGGGCGGGCGCTGGAGGATCAGGGGATCAGCGGCTCCACGCTGTTCCTGGGCC
>CAZCFC010000142.1:0-7673 GCA_964497815.1 uncultured Cypionkella sp. | reverse complement strand
TTGCGTTTCTGATGACCGGCGTTGGCATGCATATGACGCAGACCGCCGGGCTGGCGCTGGCGTCAGACCGCGCCACCGATGAAACCCGCCCGCGCGTGGTGGCGTTGTTGTACGTCATGTTCCTGTTAGGGATGGCGGTTTCGGCAGTGGTTCTGGGCTGGCTGTTGCGCAATTATGATCCGATCCGGCTGATCCGCGTCGTGCAGGGCTGCGGCGTGGCGACCATGGTCCTGAACCTGATCGCGCTGTGGAAACAGGAAAAAGTCCGCCCCATGTCCGCCGAGGAAATGGCGCAGACCCGCCCGATCTTTCACGAGGGCTGGCGTGATCTGATGGCGGGCGGCACCGCCGGGCGGCTGTTGCTTGTGGTCATGCTGGGCACCATGGGCTTTCAGATGCAAGATGTGCTTCTGGAACCTTACGGCGCTGAAATCCTTGGGCTTTCGGTGGGGTCCACCACATGGCTGACGGCCTGCAACGCCATGGGCGCACTGGTGGGCTTTGTGCTGGCCGGGCGCTGGATGACCCGGGGGCAAGACATGTTCCGCATGTCGGCACGCGGGCTTCTGGTGGGGGTTGCGGCGTTCTTGCTGGTGATCTTTGCAGCCCCCCTGCATTCGACCCTGATGTTTTACGTCGGCGCGGTCGGCATCGGTCTTGGGGCCGGGCTGTTTGCCGTTTCAACCCTGACCGCCGCGATGGCCCTGCCCGAACAGGGCAGGGCCGGGCGTGGGCTTGTGCTGGGTGCATGGGGGGCGGCGCAGGCCACGGCGGCGGGCCTTTCGATCGCCCTTGGCGGCGGCTTGCGCGATTCCGTCGGGGCCTATGCCATGCACGGCGGCTTCGGCGCGCTGTTTGCCGCCCCGGCCTTTGGCTATGGCATGGTTTACCTGATTGAAATCGCCGTTCTTTTCGTCACGCTGATCGCACTGGCCCCGCTGGTGCGCGTCACCCTCTTCACACCGCAATCCGCATCCGACACCGCCCGCATGGGCCTTGTCGACTTTCCCAACTGACCCCGGAGGATACCACTATGCTGGGCACGACCTTCTTTGGAAACTTTGATCTGGCCTCATTGGCGATCTGGCTCTTCTGGGGCTTTTTCGCGTTTCTGGTCTATTATCTGCAAACCGAAAACATGCGCGAAGGCTACCCGCTGGAACTGGAAAGCGGGGCGGCTGCGCCCAATCAGGGGCCATTGCCGCTGCCTGCGCCAAAGACCTTTCTGCTGCCGCATGGCCGCGGCACGGTAACGGTGCCCAACGGCGCGCGTGAGGCCCGCGAAGTGGCGCTGGGGCGCACCGCCGCATCCGAAGGCTTTCCCCACGCGCCGCTTGGCAACCCGATGACCGATGGTGTTGGCCCCGCCGCCTGGGCACCGCGCCGCGATCTGCCGGAACTGGATGGCCACGGCCACAACAAGATCGTGCCGATGGCGCAGGCCCCGGCCTTTGGCGTATCGGCCGGGCGTGACCCGCGCGGTCTGCCGGTGCAGGCGGCGGACAACGAGGTGGTGGGCCGGATTTCCGACATGTGGGTCGATGCCCCCGAACAACTGGTACGCTATCTTGAGATTGACCTGAACTCGGGCCACCGCTGCCTTGTGCCGATGCCGATGGTCAAGATCTGGAAAGACCGGGTGCGGATCAACTCGCTGTCGTCAGACCTGTTCGACGGCGTGCCCGGCACCAAATCGCAGATCGAAGTCACCCTTCTGGAGGAAGACAAGATCAGCGCCTATTACGCCGGCGGCACCCTTTACGCAGCAGACAAGCGTAAGGGCGGCTCGCTGGGGTGGAAGCCATGACCGCCCACGACGATTTCGCAACCGAGCCGGTGCCGGGCCTGCCCGAACGCCCGCCACTGGGCGAAGAGCTGCTGTGGCAAGGCCGCCCCGACGGTCTGGCACTGGCCCGCGATGCCTTCAAGATCACCTGGGTCGCGGGTTACTTCGTGGCTCTGGCGGTCTGGCGTGCGGCGGTGGTGGCGGATGGCTCTGCGGGCTCGGTTGTCGCGGTGATGTTGCCCTATCTGGCCATTGGTCTGCTGACCTGCGGCATACTGTACGGCATGGCTGTCGTGCAGGCGCGGTCAACGGTCTACACCCTGACCACCGCCCGCGTGGCGATGCGGATCGGGGCGGCGCTGACCGTCACGCTGAACCTGCCCTACAAGCAGATCGGCGCGGCCACTCTGGCAGCCAAAGGCAATGGCACCGGCACGATTGCCATGGAAACCCTGGGCGACACCCGGATTTCCTATCTTGTGTGCTGGCCGCATGTGCGCCCATGGCAGTTTGCCAAAACCCAACCGGCGCTGCGCTGCATTCCCGATGTGGCCCGCGTGTCCAGACTGTTGGCCGATGCGGCAGAAACCCGCATCAATGAACCCGTCGTGGCCCGGACCATGCCTGGCATGGCAATGGCTGCGGAATAGGGGGCGATCATGCAAGCAACCGCCCGCCGCCCCTCGGACGACAAGGATATGATCCCCAAGCCCCTGCTTTGGGCCATGCTGGCGCTGGTGCTGTCCAGCCTTGTTGTGGTCGGGTTTTCGGTTCTGACCGGGCGCGCGCCTGTGGGCGTGCCCAAACCTGCCGCCATCGTGGCGGAACGCAGCATCATCCTGCAAGGCGGCGGCGCGCAAGCCGTTGCCGTTCTGTCAGTCGATGGCACGCTGCTGATGGACCTGCCGCATGGAGGCTTTATCACCGTCATTCAGAACGGGTTAGAGCGCGCGCGGCTGACGGCTGGCGTCGACAAATTGCTGCCCTTGCGTATTGTGGAATACGCGAATGGTCGGCTGACGGCAGAAGACACCTACACCGGATGGAGCGCAGAACTGGGCGCATTCGGATCCGACAACAGGGCCGCGTTCGAACGGCTCATGTCACAACAGTGATAATCAAAAATGGGAACCAAATCATGGGAATCTTTACCAAAAAGGCTGAAAGTGTACCCTGCACCGTCGAAGTAAGCCACCGTTTCGAAAGCCTGCACGCCCACGTCCGCTTCAACAACGGCGCCGTGGTTTATCCCGGCGATGAGGTGCTTGTGCATGGCGCGCCGATTCTGGCGGCCTATGGCGAGCTGATCGTCGAAGACCGTACCGCCACCATCACCCGCGCCAGCTGGCTGGAACGCCTGTGGACTCGCGCCACCGGCGATTTCGGCTTCATGGAACTGTGCGAGTTTTCCTTCTCGGAAGAGGTGACGCTGTGAACGCCAGCCCGCAAGACCTGTTCCCGCATGATATCGACACCTCGACCCCGGTCACCGATACCACCGCGATGGCAACCGAAACCACCCTGCTGAACCCGCGCTTTTACACCACCGACTTTGACGAGATGGACCGCATCGACGTCACCTCGGTGCGCCCCGAATGGGACAAGCTGATCGCGCAGATGAAGTCCGATCCCAACAAGGGTCACTTCAAGAAAAATGCCGAATGGGACGCTGATTGGGCTGGGATGGAGCCGAAACTGAAGCGCGAGTTCATTGATTTTCTGGTGTCCTCGTGCACCGCCGAATTCTCGGGCTGCGTGCTTTACAAGGAAATGAAGCGCCGCGGCAACAATCCCGACATCTGCGAGTTGTTCAACTACATGGCCCGGGATGAGGCCCGCCATGCCGGTTTCATCAACGATGCCCTGCGCGAAGCAGGGGTTGCGGTGAACCTGGGCTTTCTGACCAAGGCCAAGAAATACACCTATTTCCGGCCAAAATTCATCTATTACGCCACCTACCTGTCGGAAAAGATCGGGTACGCGCGCTATATCACCATCTTCCGCCACCTTGAGGCGCATCCAGAACAGCGCTTTCACCCTATATTCAAATGGTTCCGCGAATGGTGCAACGATGAGTTCCGCCATGGCGAGGCGTTTGCCCTGCTGATGCGCACCGATCCGCGCCTGACCACCACCTTCGCCAACAAGCTGTGGATCCGGTTTTTCCTGACCGCCGTCTACTCCACCATGTTCGTGCGTGATCACGCGCGTCCTGAATTCCACAAGGCACTGGGTGTCGACATCGAGTGGTATGACCAAGAGGTGTTCCGCAAGACATCGACCATCGCGCGTCAGGTGTTCCCGCTGGAAATCGACATCGACCATCCGCGCTGGCTGCCAAACCTGCGCCGGATGCGCGACGCCTTCGGGACGATGGACGCTGGAAAACGCAACGGTGGCATCGGTGGCTGGCTCACCCACAAGGCGGGCGCGGCCAAGGCGCTGGTGGCCTTTGTGGCGCTGTACACGATCCCGGTGATCAAAAGCACGCCCCCCAAGGATGTGCGGCTGGAGCCGGTCTATTGACCGACACCTCGCATAAGGCCGGGGGTGGGGGCGGGCGCGTCCCCTCCCCCGGCCGGTCTTTCCAAAGGGGGCCCCGGGATGAGCGATAACCCATGGCTGGCCGCCCTTGCCACGCTGTTTCTGTGGTGGTTCTCTACCGGCGTCATCCTGTGGCGGGTGCGCGTGGCTGATAATGGTGGCGCGCAAGATCACCTGAACTCGGTCATCATCGGTCTGCCCCTTCTGGTCATTGGCATCGCCGCCATGCAGGCTTCGCTGCCCGACCTGTCGGCCACCGGCATCTACCTTGCCTTTCTGGCCGCACTGGCGCTTTGGGGGTGGATCGAGCTTGCCTTTCTGTCAGGCATCATCACCGGACCCAACCGCCTGCCCTGCCCCCCCTTCGCCCCGGCGGGTGATCGGTTCTGGCGCGCCGTTGGCACCATCGCCTGGCACGAGCTGACCCTGATCCTGACCCTGACCGCCCTTGGCGTGGCCGCGATGCACGCCGCCAATCCTTTTGCCTTCGGAACCTTTGCGCTGCTGTTCGTGGCGCGCATTTCGGCCAAACTGAACCTGTTTCTGGGCGTGCCCCGCATCAACACCCAATTCCTGCCCCGCCCGCTTGCGCACCTGCCCAGCCACTTTCGCATCGGGCGCATCACCGCCTTTTTCCCGCTGTCCGTTTCGGCGCTGACGGTGCTGTCCGCCCTGCTTCTGGAACGCGCCATCAACGTTACGCACCCGGGCATGTCGGTGGGCTATGCCCTGCTGACCTGCCTGTGCTTGCTGGCGCTGCTGGAACACTGGTTCATGGTGCTGCCCTTGCCCGATGAAAAACTGTGGCGCTGGATGATGCCCGCCGCAAAACCGCAAAAAGACCAACCGCTTGAGGACGCCAATGGACTTTGATCAGATCTTCCGCAGCCAGATTGATGCCCTCAAGGCCGAAGGCAACTACCGCACCTTTGCCGAACTGGAACGCAAGCGCGGCGAATTCCCGCGCGCGGCCAACCACAAGGGCGGCACGGTGACCGACATCACGGTCTGGTGCAGCAATGATTACCTGGGCATGGGCCAACATCCCGCCGTGGTGCAGGCCATGGTCGATTGCGTGCAGGCCTGTGGCACCGGCGCGGGCGGTACGCGCAACATTTCGGGCACCAACCACAACCACCTGCTGCTTGAGGCTGAACTGGCCGACCTGCACGGCAAGGATGCCGCCCTGCTGTTCACCAGCGGTTATGTGTCGAACTGGGCCGCGCTTTCGACGCTGGGCGCGCGCATTCCGAATGCGGTGATCCTGTCGGACGAAGGCAACCATGCCAGCATGATCGAAGGCATCCGCCATTCCCGCGCCGACAAGGTGCTGTGGAAACACAACGATTGGCGCGATCTGGACCGTAAACTGGCCGCCGTGGGCGACCGCCCCAAGATCGTGGCGTTTGAGAGCGTCTATTCGATGGATGGCGACATCGCCCCCATCAAGGAAATCGTGCAGGTGGCAAAAGCCCACGGCGCGCTGACCTATATTGATGAGGTGCACGCGGTGGGCATGTACGGCCCGCGCGGCGGTGGCGTTTCGGAACGCGAAGGTCTGGCCGATCAGATCGACCTGATCGAGGGCACGCTGGGCAAGGCCTACGGCGTCGTGGGCGGCTACATCACCGGATCGGCCCCCTTGTGCGACTTCATCCGCAGCTTTGCCTCGGGCTTCATCTTCACCACCGCCCTGCCCCCGGCGATTGCGGCTGCGGCGACGGCCAGCATCCAACACCTGAAAGTCAGCCAGACCGAACGCCTGCGCCAGCGCGAACAGGTGGCCAAACTGCGCGCCAGGCTGGACCGGCTGGGCATCCCGCATATGGCCAACGACAGCCACATCATCCCGGTGATGATCGGTGATCCGGTGAAATGCCGCATGATCAGCGATATTCTGATGAATGACTGGGGCATCTACGTCCAGCCGATCAACTATCCCACCGTCGCCAAGGGCACCGAACGGCTGCGCATCACCCCGTCACCGTTCCATTCCGATGCCGATATCGACCATCTGGCCACCGCCCTATCAACACTGTGGCAACGCTGCGCGATTTCCCACGCCGTCGCTTGACGCCGCGCAGAAGCGAACCATCTGATCACTTAAACAACAGCGTAACAGGGAGACTTCCATGAAATCCAAACTAGCCATTCTTGCGGTCCTGGCCACAGCAGCCGCCCCGGCCTTTGCGGCGGGGGATGCGACCAAGGGCGAGGCCACCTTCAAGCAATGCCAAACCTGCCACGCGGTGGTGAACGAGGCCGGCGAAGTGTTGGCGGGCAAGGGCAAGACCGGCCCGAACCTTTATGGCGTCATCGGTCGCGTCGTGGGCAGCTACCCCGACTTCAAATACGGCGAGTCGATTTTGGCAGCCGGGGCCACCGGTCTGGTCTGGGACGAGGCGGGCTTCATCGACTACGTCCAGGACCCCGCGAACCATTGGAAAACCGTGCTGAATGACAAAGGCGCGAAATCGAAGATGATGTTCAAGGTCAAGAACGCCGAAGCCGCCGCCGACGTTTACGCCTACCTTGTGCAATTCAGCCCGGCCGCCGCCGCGGCTGATCCGGCAGCGGCCACCACCACGCCCTGACCCCCGCTAAACGGAAACCAAAAGGCCCCCGGATCGCTCTGGGGGCCTTTTTGCATCAAGGCCATCACGCCCGCCGCGCCGCCGCGTGCCCCGGTGCCACCCGCCGCACCGCCGCCGCAATGTCGGCCACCGTCAGCCCGGCATCGGCATACATCGCAGCCGGGCTTGCCTGTTCGATGAACCGGTCCGGCAGGGTCAGCGTGCGCAGCCGCAAGCCATGATCCAGACCGCCCGCGTTCGCCAGATGCTGCAACACCTGCGCCCCGAACCCGCCCGCAGCCCCCTGCTCGACCGTAACGATCGCCGCATGATGCCGCGCCAGCTGCGCAACAAGATCCACATCCAGCGGCTTGGCAAAGCGCGCATCAGCCACAGTCACCGACACCCCCTGCGCCGCCAGCTGTTCGGCCGCCAGCAGACATTCTGGCAAATGCGCGCCAAAGCACAGCAGCGCCACGTCCGCCCCCTCGCGCAGCACCCGGCCCCGCCCGATTTCCAGAACCTGCCCGCGCTCGGGCATCTGCACGCCCGCCCCGTCACCGCGCGGATAGCGGAACGAGATGGGGCCTTCGTCATAGGCCGCCGCCGTGGCAACCATATGCACCAGTTCCGCCTCATCCCCCGCCGCCATCACCACGAAACCGGGCAGATTGGCCAGATAGCCCACGTCAAACGCCCCCGCATGCGTGGCCCCATCCGCACCAACCAGCCCGGCCTGTCGCTGCAGGATCCGCCGCAGATCATCGCAC
>CAZCFC010000141.1:4564-7708 GCA_964497815.1 uncultured Cypionkella sp. | reverse complement strand
AAGAATGTGGCAAGATTTCTACGAAGGCCCAATCTTACCAAGGCCCCGTCTTACCGGTGCCGCGATCTTACCAGTGCCCTGGGCCGGTGCCCCGCCACATTGCCCATTGCGCGCGCGCATACACGATCAGATCAAAGCCAAAGCCCAGAACCGTGATCGCCAGCCGCTTGGGCCGCAGCAGATCGCGCGGAGTACGCACCGCTTTTGCCAGCCGTTTTGTCAGGAAATGCAAAGGGATATACCCCACCGGCCATTCCGGCAGCCGCGCCTTGATCGCCCGTGCGACCCAGGTCTCATCGCCCGCCGCCCGCGCCAGTTCCGCGTGGCGCTGATCCAACGGCAGCCGATCCAAAGCGCCAAAACACGCATAATTCACCGCCGAGCCGATGACGATCCGCACCTGATGCCGGATCAGCGCGCCGATGCTCCGTTCCGATCCGTAGACGTGATACATCCCCTTCAGCCCATCAATACGGGCAAGATCCTCGGGTCCGGTGATCGCATCACGCAACACCATGGCACGCAAGAAACCATCTTCAACCGGCAGGCCGATCGGCAGATGAAACCGCCGCGCCACATCCGCAGGCATCGCGTACAAAGACCCGCAGACGGCGGTTTTCCAGTTGTCCAGACCGCCCGCCGCCGCCGCAATAAAGGTGTCCATCCGCGACAGCCCCTCGGGCCGCACCACGGTGTCCTTCACGGGCTGACTGTTCAGCACCCACAACGCGCCCAGATTGCGCACCATCTCGGCCAGGGCCCCGTCATCGCGGAATTCGATGTCAGCATCGACAAACATCAACACATCGGCATCCCTGCGCGACAGATCATGCACAAAGCGGTTCCACGTGCGCGACTTGCCGCCCTGCGCCAGATCAACAACCTCAACCCCAAAGCCCACCGCCGCCGCGCGGGCCAGATCGGCCGTGTTGTCGTGGCAGCCATTGCACAGCACGCAGATCCGCGCCGAAATCCCTTCGGTCCGCCAGATGTCCTGCGCCGCCAGCCGGGCCACCATAGCGGCGATGCCCGCTGCCTCGTCATGCGCAAAAACCCCGATATCCACCCGCATCAAATCACCGTCCGTTTCGGTTGCCCACCATGACGCAGCCTTCGCCCGGCCGGCCACTGCTCATCCCGCCGCGCGGCGGCCATGCGCTCGGCCTCACCCGTCAAGGCCCCGGCCATCAACCAGGTAAAGGGGATATGGGTGGCATTGGGCAACAGATCGACCATATTCGCCGCCAATATCAGGGCCAGCCCCGCCGTTGTCCGCGCCACCTGCACGCCGCCCCGGTTCAGCACCAACCACCCCAAAGCCAGCAAGGGCAGCCCCGTCAGCCCGAACTGCGCGATATAGCCCAGCCAGCCATTCATCCCCAGAATGATGATCCAAAGCCCATCGGCAATGTTGATCATCTCGCCCGATACCGGGTCATGCATGAAATTGCGGCCGTAACCGCCCCAGCCAAACCAGGGCCGCTCTTGCGCGCGGGCCAGCAACATTTCTTCGTTTTCAATCCGGAACTGCAGCGAATAGGCACGATCGGCACTGAACGAGCTGGCGAAATCCAGAATGCGGTCCAGCGGCACCAGATGCGCCCCGCGCAGGATCGGATAGGCAATCACCAGCCCGGCCATCACCGCCGCCACCAGAACCTGCACCCGCGCCGGCGCAAGGATCAACAGCGGCGTGACGCTGACCAGATACACCAGCGGCCCGGCGCTTTTGCACACCAACAGCATGAAGAACAGATAGATCAGGATCAACATTGCCTTCGGCCGCTTTTCGGCAGGCACCTCTCGCAGCATCACCACCGACGCCAGCAGTGCCATCAGCGTGAAAAACGCCACCCACAGCCCGTGCTGCAAAAACACCACCGGACGATAGCCGCCCTGCCGGATGGTCTGGAAAAAGTCATGCTGGAAAAAGCCGTAAACCCAAACGTTCATCTGCGGCGAAAACCGCGCCTCGATCAGCATCGGCACCGAATAGCCAAGCCCTGCGGCCGCCAGCGCCGTCAAGACCGCCCGCGTGCCCTGCGGCGTGCCCAGATAGCGCCGTGCCAGAAAGAACGGCAACAGCACGATCGCCTGATTGGCCACCGCCGCCACCGAGTCATAAATCCTCATGCCCTGAATCGTGCGCTCTTTGAACGCCAACGGGTCCCCATTGGTCAGAACCGTCGCAAATGGTGCCAGCACGAACAGCAGGATCAGCAGTCTGGCAACGATCCCGGCTGGCAGAAAGGTGATCCTGTCCTTCAGGATCCAGGTTGCACACAGCAGCGCCATCAGGTTGGGGATCGACACCTTGTCCAGATCGGGAATGATCGGAAAGTTGATTGCCGTCAGCGGTGGCATGATCAGATAGCCGCCCAGGATGGTCCAGATCAGTGCCCGCGCCGGATCAAGCCGCTTCCACAGCTGCCAGCACACCAAGGGCCAGATCAGCAGCATCAGATAGGCGATGATATTGGGCGAGACCAAGATTGCGCGCTTTCATTGGGGCTTGCAGGCTTGTAGCATGGGCACACCGACAGGTCAGTCGCCTAATCCACCGCACCGCCTCTGGCAACGCTTTCCACCCTCGCGTCAAGAAACACAGTGTTCGCATTGCGGCGAAAACAGCCCCTCTCGCATTTGTGCAACCCATGCTAACACAGCGTGGCAAGCATGAGGCGCACAGTGCAGTTCCGGTTCGGCCCCACCACCATTTCCGTCAACATCGCCAACGCGGCGGCGCTTTTGGCCACGGTGTCCGCGCGGCTGAAGGCACGGCAAGGCTTTGCACTGGCCACGATCAACCTTGACCATCTGGTGAAACTGCGAACGTCGGATGCCTTCCGCACCGCCTATGCGGCGCAGGATCTGGTGGTGGCGGATGGCAACCCCATCGTCTGGCTGTCGCGTCTGGCCCGTCGTCCGGTTTCCCTGGTGCCGGGATCTGACATGCTGGTGCCCTTGGCGCGCGCGGCAGCCGAGGCGGACGTATCGGTGGCGCTGATCGGCAGCACCGACACTGCCCTGCAGACCGCCGCCACCCGCCTGATGACTGACATTCCCGGCCTGTTCGTCGCCATGCGCCACGCCCCCGCCATGGGATTTGACCCGAACGGCCCCGAGTCCGCCCGCATTCTGAAC
>CAZCFC010000141.1:0-4554 GCA_964497815.1 uncultured Cypionkella sp. | reverse complement strand
TCTGAACGAACTTGCCGCCCGCAACGTGGGCCTGTGTTTCATAGCCCTTGGTGCACCCAAGCAAGAGTCCTTCGCAGCCCGCGGTCGCCAACTGGCACCCGATGTCGGCTTTGCCTCGGTTGGCGCGGGGGTGGATTTCATCGCTGGCAGCCAGACGCGCGCCCCGGCCTGGGTGCGGGCCATGGCGATGGAATGGCTGTGGCGGGCGCTGTCCAGCCCGCGCCGCCTGCTTCCGCGCTATGCCGCCTGCGCTGCCATCCTGCCCGGTCAGATCACCGCCGCGCTGCGCCTGCGCAAGGGCTGACTACTTGTACTCGATCAAGCCGCGCCTGCGCCCCATCGCACGCAGGGCCCAATACCCCAGAACGCCCCGCGCCTCGGCAAACTTGCCCAGCACGGAAAACCACGCCCAGACCAGCCCACCGCGCCGCGCCAACCGCACCAGTTGCGCCGGATAGACCAGCGCCAGCAGCCAGCCAATCGGATGCACCATCCCCGCCATGATGATCGCCAGCGGCCCGGCAAATCCCCAGATCACCGCACGCCGCACCTCGGCCCCCCAGTGCGCGCGCCCGTGCAGCGCGGCCCCTTCGGCAAAGGCATGCCCTGCCCGCACCGACCGCTTCCACCACTGCCCGAACCGCAGCATCGCCGCATCATGCAGCGTCATTTCGGCGTCAATACGCCAAACTTCGCCCCCCTTGGCCCGCAGCCGCAGGCACAGTTCCGGCTCTTCGCCCGCGATCAGATCGGCGCGGTAGCCACCCACCGCCTGCACTGCCGCAAACCGCATCAGCGCATCGCCGCCACAGGACAGTGCAGGACCCACCGGCGTATCCCATTCCACATCCGCCAGCCGGTTGTAGACCGACATCTCGGGAAACCGCTCGCGGCGCCGCCCGCAAACCACAACCGCGCCCGGATGGGTGGCAAAGACATCCAACGCGGCATCAATCCAGCCCGCCGCCACTTCGCAATCACCATCCACCATCTGCACGAAATCAGGAGCATCCAGCGCCGCCAAACCGGCATTGCGCGCCCGCGCGGCCGTAAACGGCCGCCCCATGTCCAGCGCCACCACCACCGCGCCCAAAGACTGCGCCACCACCACCGACCCGTCGCTTGACCCCGAATCAACATAGATCAGGTGCCGCACCCTGCCCCGCAACGACTCAAGACAGGCCACCAGCCGCGCCCCCTCGTTGCGGCCGATCACCACGGCGTCGATTACAGGCACTGGCATGCGTCCCGGCTCACACTATCTTCATTTCTGCCACACTAGGCGCTTGGACTCGGCTTGACCATGGGCCGCCCACAACCGGAAGTCTTTCAATTTACGCACTTCTCTGATAACGCTGACGTCTCTGGGCGGGGGCCCGGTCGAATCCATGCACGCTTTGGGTCTTGTGGCCCACCGTCAGCAACGGCCCGATTGGTGTCATGCCTGCCGCAATGCAGGCCTTGGTTATACGGTTGCGGTCAAATTGCCGCGTTGCTGCAGGAGCCCGGCTTTAGGATGTCCAGACACACGATTTTGACGTCGCGGCCCCATGGCCCCGAAGATGTGGAGTTTGCTGCCATGCCAGCCGACAAACCCGCCACCCGGCACGAGGCGCGCGGAACCGGGGTTTCCCTGTTCCGCTCTGGGCCGAACACCACTTCGCCTCCGGTCACCCTTGATCTGGCCACCGGGCGCGAGATTTTCTCGGCGCCGCTGCCGCAGTCACTGGTCAATCCGGCCAAGGTCTGGGAATCACTCAGCCCCGTCACCCTGTCCCCCGCGATCCTGGCCCGGAACGGCCTGTTCCTGAAGGTCAGTGACCACCCTGCCGCCGTCGCTTTCGACATTCTGCGCACGCGCCTTTTGCATGGGCTGGCCGAAAAGGGCTGGAAGCGTATCGCTGTCACCTCGCCCACCCACGGCTGCGGGAAGACCTTTGTCGCCACCAATCTGGCGCTGTCCTTGTCCCGCCGCCCGTCCAGCCGGACGGCGCTGATCGACCTTGATCTGCGCCGCCCCGAATTGGCCAGCATCCTTGGCATTCGCGAAGAACACCCGCTGGCGGAATTCCTGTCGGGCGAGCAGCCGCTTGAATCCATCTTTCGCCGCCATGGCCGCACCCTTGCGCTTGGGCTTAACAGTGCCCCGGTCGACAAGGCCTCCGAAACCCTCCACGATCCCGACACTGTCGCCGCCCTTTCGGCCATGCTGGAACAACTTGACCCCGAGGTCGTCATCTACGATCTGCCACCCGCCCTTGTGAACGATGATCTGTTGGCGCTTGCCCCCTGCCTTGATGCGGTTTTGCTGATCACCGATGGCACCAAAACCTCGCCCGAGGAAATCCGCGCCTGCGAACGCATGCTGGAAGGCCGCCTTCCCCTGATGGGCGTGGTGCTGAACCGCGCACAGGGTTTTTCGGCGGGCCGCTACCGCTATGCCAAGGGCTGACAGCGCATCATGGGACAGATTCAATCCATCGAAGAGTTGATCGGCCTTGTGTTGCGCCGCCGCTGGCTGATCATCGGGCTGACGGTTCTGGGCATGCTGGTGTCGGCCATCTACGCCAAATCGCGCCCCGACATCTACGAAAGCATCGCGGTCATTCAGATCGAGGCCCCCGCAGTATCCGAGTCGAACGGCGGTGCCGCCCAGACGGCAAGTGGTGCCGCACAGGTGCTGCAAACCATCGAACAGCGCCTGACCACCCGCGAAAACCTGACCGCCATGATCGAACGGCATGGGCTGTTTGCCGACCTTCCCGGCCTGCCCATTGACAAGAAAATTCTGCTGCTGCGCAATGCCATCACCTTTCAGGCCGTAGACAGCGCGGCAGGACAGACCTTTGGTCAGGCCCGCAGCATTTCCGCGATTCTGATCTATGCCCGCTTGGGCCGTGCCGATCTGGCAGCGCGGGTCGCCAATGATTTCGCACAAGGCATCCTTGATCAAAGTGCGGCCGGCCAAAGGGCACGGGCCGAACAGAACGTCGCGTTTTTCCAAGAGGAAGAAACCCGGATCTGGCAGGCGATCACCGGCCTTGAAACCGAAATCGCCGCCTACAAGAACGCCAACGCCGACGCCATGCCCACCCTGCGCGATGCGCGCCGCGATGAACTGGCCGGGCTGGACAGCGACCTGCGCCGGGTCGACCAGGACCGCGCCACGCTGTCCGGTGAAAAGGCCGTGATCGAGGCCAAACAGACCCTGCGCGAAACCGACCGTCGCCAGTTGGACGACATCGCCGCGCGTCTGGACGTGTTGGATGCGCAAACCGCCTCTATCGCCGCGCGCCGTCAAGCGGTCCAAACCGCGCTGGCCACCACACCCGAGGTAGAGCGGGTGCTGTCGGGGTATGACCGCCAACTCAAGCAGTTGCAGGATCAATACGACGTCATCACCCAGCGCATGGCCGAGGCCGAAACCACCCAACGCCTTGCCGAACGCCAACAGGCCGAGCGTTTTACCCTGCTGGAACGCGCCATTGTGCCCGAGTATTCGATGGGCAGCGGCGGCCGCAAGATCGCCATTGCGGGGTCTTTCGCCAGCCTTCTGGCGGCGCTGGCGCTTGCCTTCCTGCTCGATCTGGCCAAACCGGTGGTGCGCACCGCCGCCCAGATGCAGCGCCAGCTTGATCTGCAACCCGTTGTCTGCATTCCTGAAATCCGCGCGCCCAAGGGCCGCTTCGGCACTGTCATCCTGCGCCTGATCGGCGATCCTGCAAAGCCGATGTTTGGGATGCCACGCTATCTGGTGATCGCTGCCGCAACCGCGCTTGTGCTGATCCTCATCGCGTCGATCATCGGCAGCTAGATTTGCATCGCCAAAGGCCCGCCCCACAGGGGACGGGGTCTTGCCTGCGGTCGGGCTTAATACCCGGTCGCGTTCACCACCACTCCGACCGTCTGCACCAACACACGCATATCGGTGACCAAGGTCAGCTCGGCCTCGTAGGCTGTGTCATATTCGGCCCGCGCCTCAAAGGTGGTGCGGTTGCGCCCTGCCGTTTGCCAATAGCCGGTGATCCCCGGACGCAGCGCGTAATAGGCCGTCCCCGGATACATATGCTGTTGATTGATCATCATCGGACGGGGGCCAACAAGGCTCATTTCACCGACAAAGACGTTCCATAATTGTGGCAACTCATCCAAGGACGACTTGCGCAGGAATTGCCCGAACCGCGTGATCCGGGGGTCTGCTTTCAGCTTCTGCGTTCTGTCCCATTCCAGCCGCGCCTGCGGGTTGGACGCAAGGTAATCGGCCACCCGGTCATCGGCGTCGCAGACCATGCTGCGCAGCTTCCACATCTTGAACCGGCGCCCGCCTTTGCCCACCCGCATCTGCGTGTAAAAGGGCCGCCCACCGTCCCGCGCCACCACTGCGGCCAAAACAAGCACCACAGGCACCACAACGGGCGCGGCCAGCAAAATCGCCGATACGTCGAAGACGCGTTTGAAAACATTGCGGTATGGCCCCCGCCGCTTGGGAAGGTCCAGTGCCGTCGGCACAGGATCGGTTCCAAAAGCGGATTCAGGGCCCAAAGGCCGGCCGGC
>CAZCFC010000140.1:0-7782 GCA_964497815.1 uncultured Cypionkella sp. | reverse complement strand
CACTTGTTTCGCGCCCAAACCTTCAATGTCAAAGGCCCCGCGGGATACAAAGTGTTTCAGCCGCTCCATCGCCTGCGCGGGGCAGATAAGCCCCCCCGTGCAACGGCGCACGGCATCGCCGTCCGCGCGATGCGCCTCTGACCCGCACTCGGGGCAAATGACTGGAAAAACATAGGGTTGTGCATCGGCCTGCCTGCGCGTCAGATCGACATCATTGATTTTCGGGATCACATCACCCGCGCGGTAGACCTGCACCCAGTCGCCCAGCCGCACATCGCGACCTTCACGGATCGGATTGCCCTTGGCGTCGCGCCCGGCGATGTAATCTTCATTGTGCAGGGTGGCGTTCGATACCACGACGCCCCCCACAGTGACCGGCATCAACCGCGCCACGGGCGACAGTGCGCCGGTGCGGCCGACCTGAATGTCGATCGCCTCAAGGCGGGTCCAGGCCAGTTCGGCGGGGAATTTATGCGCAATCGCCCAACGGGGGGTCGTCGACCGGAACCCAAGCCGCGCCTGCAGCGCAAGATCGTTCACCTTGTAGACAACGCCATCAATATCATACCCAAGACCGGCGCGCTCTGCCTCAATCAGGCGGTACTGTTCCAGCATCGCCTTGGGGCCCGCGCAGATTGTTGTCAGGGGATTTGTCTTGAACCCCAGAGATTCAAGGCGTTCGATTGCGCCCATTTGTGTGTCGGCCAAAGGCTGCGACAGCGCCCCCCAGGCGTAGGCAAAAAAATGCAGTGGCCGGGAGGCCGTGATGTTGGCATCCAGCTGACGCAAAGATCCGGCGGCGGCATTGCGCGGATTGGCAAAGGTTTTCTCACCCTTGTCCAGTTGGCGGGCGTTCAGGGCCGCGAAATCGGCGTGGGACATATAGACCTCACCGCGGACCTCCAGCACGGCAGGGGCCCCCGCGATCTGCTGCGGAATATCGGCAATGGTGCGGGCGTTTTCCGTGACGTTTTCGCCCACCTCGCCATCGCCGCGCGTGGCAGCCTGTACCAGACGCCCGTCTTCATAGCGCAAGGACAGCGACAGCCCGTCGATTTTCGGTTCTGCCGTATAGGCCAGCGCGCCACTTTGGCCCAGAAATTTCCGCACACGGTCGTCAAAATCAGTGACCTCGGCATCAGCGAAAGCGTTTTCCAAAGACAGCATGCGCACGGCATGGACCACCTTGCCAAAACCTTCGGCCACCGCTGCACCAACCTGGTCTGACGCACTGTCGGCGCGTTTCAGGTCTGGAAACCGCGCTTCGATCGCCGCATTGCGCCGTTTCAGGCGGTCGTACTCGGCGTCCGAAATCCTGGGCGCGTCCAGTTGGTAATAGGCATGGTTGGCCGCAGCAAGTGCTGCCGCCAGTTGCGCCAGTTCTTGCCGCGCCTGTGCCTTGGTCAGATCTGCCACATCCACGTCCATCGCCGCCCCCGTTTTCCAGGAACCAAGATTAGGCGGCGGCAAGGGAAAGGTCTAGGCGCTGGCAGCAAGACGCGGTTGTGCCGCCCCCGGCCCCGGGTCGCGCAGCACATAGCCCCGGCCCCAGACCGTGTCGATGTAGTTCGACCCACCCGTCGCCTCGGCCAGTTTCTTGCGCAGCTTGCAGATAAAGACGTCAATGATCTTCAGTTCAGGTTCATCCATGCCGCCGTAAAGGTGGTTGAGGAACATTTCCTTGGTCAGCGTCGTCCCCTTGCGCAGCGACAGCAGCTCCAGCATCTGATATTCCTTGCCCGTCAGATGCACCGTGCTGCCTTCGACATCCACCGTCTTGGCATCCAGATTGACATTCACCCGCCCCGTCTTGATCACCGATTGGCTGTGACCCTTGGATCTGCGGATGATCGCATGGATCCGCGCCACCAGTTCTTCGCGGTGGAAGGGCTTTGTCAGGTAATCATCGGCCCCAAAACCGAATCCCTTGATCTTGTTTTCAGTGTCATCCGACCCCGAAAGAATCAGAATCGGCGTTGCAACCCGGGCCAGACGCAACTGCCGCAGCACTTCATGCCCGCTCATGTCCGGAAGATTCAGATCAAGAAGAATCAGATCGTAGTCGTAAAGTTTCGCCAGATCTATGCCGTCTTCGCCCATGTCGGTGCAGTAGACGTTCAGATTGGCGTGGGTCAACATCAACTCGATACTACGGGAGGTGGTGGGATCATCTTCAACCAAAAGGATTCGCATTCTATAAAGCTCCGTGGCAGGCCCTTGTTCGTTAATGACATTGGCGGGCAATGGTTAACTGAGCGTTACTCTGCCAGAAGGAATTGCAAAAACAATCTAAAGTTGTCTGTATTTTTGCAGAGTGGTGACACGCAGAGCTTTTTCGCCATGGGTTTCAATAGCCTGCCGCCACAGGCCGAATTCCTCTTCGGACAGCGCATAGCGTTCAAGCGCCTCGGACTGGGTGATCAGCCCATGGACCACAGCCTTGACCACAACCGCCTTGCGACTGGCCACCCAGCGGCGGGTTTCGGCGGCGGGCAGGTCCGACCGTGACAGAGTGCTGCCATCCGGCAGGGTCACCTGCCGCGGGCCGTCAACTTTCTTCAGATACATGGGCAATCCCTCGTTGCTGCGGAAACGATGGCGCAACATCCCTAAGCAAGGGTGAATGCAGGGGTTGAGACTGCACAGCATTTTCCTATATTCCATCGGAATGCGCGCAAGCGCCCCTTTTCCCCGGATAAATCAATGCTGGATCAGCCCTTGAACTCGCTTGGCCTGCCCAAGGCACCCGCCGATACCCGCGTGGTGGTGGCCATGTCGGGCGGCGTTGACAGCTCTGTCGTGGCAGCGCAGCTGGCAGAGCAAGGCTATGATGTCGTGGGCGTCACCCTGCAACTTTATGACCATGGTGCCGCGTTGGCAAAGAAGGGGGCCTGCTGTGCCGGGCGCGATATTCACGATGCCGCGCGGGTGGCGGAAACCATGGGCTTTCCGCATTATGTGCTGGATTACGAGAACACCTTCCGCGAGGCAGTGATGGAAGATTTCGCGGATGCCTATCTGGCGGGGGCCACGCCAGTGCCCTGCATCCGCTGCAACGAACGGGTGAAGTTCAAGGATTTGTTGGCCACCGCCAAAGACTTGAACGCCGATTGCATGGCCACGGGGCATTACATCCAGCGCAAGATGGGGGCTGCGGCGGAACTGCATCAGGCGACGGATGCCAACCGCGACCAAAGCTATTTCCTGTTTTCGACAACCCGCGATCAACTGGATTATCTGCGTTTCCCGTTGGGCCATCTGGCCAGCAAGGCCGAAACGCGGGCCCTGGCCGCACGCTATGGGCTGGCGGTCGCGGACAAGCCGGACAGTCAGGACATCTGCTTTGTTCCCAACGGCAACTATGCGGCCGTGATCGAAAAGCTGCGCCCCGGGGCTGCCGATCCGGGTGAGATTGTCGATATGGCCGGGACAGTTCTGGGCCAGCATCGCGGCGTCATCCATTACACCATCGGTCAGCGCAAGGGCTTGGGCATCGGCGGTTTGGGCGACCCGCTTTATGTCGTGCGGCTGGACCCCGAGACACGGCAGGTGATCGTAGGGCCGCGTGAGGCGCTGTCAACGCGGGTGATTCCCTTGCGCGAAATCAACTGGTTGGGGGATGAGGATTTCACCGCGCGGCCCGAATGGCACCTGTCGGTGAAGGTCCGCTCTACCCGGCCGCCGCGGCCTGCGGTGATCCGGCCCCTGTCTGCGACCGAGGCGACGGTGGAATTGCTGGACCCGGAAGATGGGGTTTCGGCAGGGCAGGCCTGCGTGTTCTACGCGCCAGAAGGGGGCCGGGTGTTCGGCGGCGGCTGGATCTGGCGCGGGCGCTAAGCGCAGGACCGGTTTTTATTGCGGAAACCAGACCAGATCCCCGCAAGAATGCGGAAAGGCTAAAGCACGGAAAGCACGCTTTTGGCCGCCCGCAGGCCGGGTGCCTCGCCACCCTGCCCCAGCCGCTGCATCGTGATCCGCATCGCCTGTTGCTGCGACCCCGGATCGGCCAACAGGCCCAGCAACGCCGGCGCGATCAATGCGGCGCGGCAGCGCTCGCCAATGAATTCGGGAACGGCCCGGGTGTCGGACACCAGATTGACCAGTGTCACCGTGTCAATTCGTGCCGCCCGCCGCATCAGCCAAAGCGTCAGCGGATGCATGTCATAGGCGATGACCATCGGGCAGGCGTTCGCCGCCAGTTCCAGAGACACCGTCCCCGAGGCGGCAATCGCCACATCGGCGGCAGCAAAGGCCGCGCGTTTCAGCACAGGATCCTGAATGATTTGTGGGGCAATCGGCCAGTCGGCTGTCAGGCTGTGCACCAGATCAGCCACACCGCGCACCGTGGGCACGGCCACGCGGGCCTTGGGATGCACGGCCTTCAGCTGCGCCAAGATTGCGCCAATCACCGGGGCCAGCCGTGTCACCTCGCCCCGCCGGGAACCGGGCAAGGCCAGGATCAGCGGACCGTCTCCGGCCATCAGCGCGCGCTCGTCGGGCGTGGCCAAAGGTTCGGACACCACCGGGTGCCCGACGAAATCACAGCTCATGCCCGCAGCCGTCATCAGGGGCGGCTCAAAGGGCAGCAGCGCCAGCACATGGTCGATCACACGCGCCATTTTCACAGCCCGCCCCGGCCGCCATGCCCAGACCGAAGGCGCGACATAGTGGATGGTGCGCAGATCCGGGCGCGCGGCTTTGACAATCGCCGCCACCCGCAGGCAAAAATCCGGGCTGTCGATGGTGATCATGGCGGCGGGAAGATCGGCCAGCGCGGCGGCTGCAGTCTGACGGATGCGGCGTTTGAGGTGCAGGTATTTCGGCAGCACCTCGGCAATGCCCATCACCGACAACTCTTCCATCGGAAACAGGCTGACCAGACCTTCGGCCTGCATCAACGGCCCGCCAACACCGTGGAATTCCACCTGTGGCACCAAAGACTTCAGCCCAGCCATCAAGGCCGCACCCAGACGGTCGCCCGAAGGCTCTCCGGCGATCAGGAACAGTCTTAGCGCGCCCACAGGAACAAGCCACGCGTCAACGCCAGCGCCTGCATGGCTTTCAGATCAAGGCAGATCACCCCGCCAGCCTGCCAGCAGATCCCCGCCAGCCCCGCCTCGGCAGCCCGCTGAACGGTCTGAACGCCCATTGCGGGCAGGTCGATGCGACGGTCTTGCCCGGGCTTGGCGGCTTTGTAGAACAGCCCGCCCTGTGGCCGCAGGTTGGCGGGCAACGCGGCCACGCTGGCCAACATGGCATCAGTGCCCGGCAAAGCCTCGACCGCCAGACACAGGCCCTGCGCCACCACGCAGCCCTGCCCCACATCCACCGCGCCCAAGGCCGCGACGATTTCGGCGGCGCGGGCTGCGTCTTGCGTGTCTTGCGGGGTCAGCGCACCCGTCAGCAAACCCGCCCCCGGCACAAGGGCGGGGGCAATGTCCTCAACCCCAAGCACGGCAAACCCGGCCTCTTCAAAGATCGCAATCACCGCCCGCAGGGTGGCATCGTCACCCGCCTGCATCGCAGACAACAGGCGCGGCACCATCTGCGCGGTCTGTGGATCAAACAGCGACGGGTCCAGACGCGGACGCTGCACCGCCCCGGCAAAGACCACACGGGCAACGCCCTGATCCTCAAGATGCCGCAGGAACAGCGCAAGTCGTTCCACGCGAAAGACCTGATCGACGGCAACGCCATCGGGCTGAAAGCCATCCAAAGCGCAGACCAACGGCGGTTCCGGCAAGGCTGCCACCAAAGCCGCGGGCAGGCCCCCCCGACCCGCTATGATCGCAAGCCGGCTCATTTCGGCGTCAGAAAAGAACGATCAGACGCCGACAGGATGAAATCCGTCATCTCGCGCACGTAAATGCTGTCGGTTTCCTCGGCCAGCTTGCGGGCGCGGTCCAGAAAGCTGCCCTCGCCCTGCGCCAGCATCTGGTAAGCGGCGCGCATGGCGGTGATGTCCGAACGGTCCACACCGCGGCGTTTCAACCCGACAAGGTTCAATCCATCCAGCACCCCACGCGGGCCCTGCACCAGACCAAAGGGCAGCACGTCATTGGTCACCATGGTCACAGCGCCAATGATCGCGCCACGCCCGACGCGGACAAACTGATGTATCCCCGACAAGCCCCCGACAATCACGTCATCGCCAATCACGCAATGCCCCGCAATCGCGACCTGATTGGCCAGCACGATGCGGTTGCCCAAAATCGCGTCATGGCCGACATGTGCCCCGGTCATCAGCAGGCAATCATCGCCCACCCGGGTGATGCCGCCACCGCCCTCGGTGCCGGTGTTCAGCGTCGCCCCTTCGCGGATGCGGCAGCGCGCACCAATGATCAGGCGGGTGCGTTCCCCCCTGAACTTCAGATCCTGCGGGATTTCGCCCACCGACGCGAAGGGGAAAATCACAGTCTGCGCACCGATTTCGGTCCAGCCCGTCACCACGGCATGGGATTTGACCTCGACCCCGGCCGCAAGCACCACCTCGGGCCCGATCAGGCTGAACGGACCCACTTTGCAGCCAGCCCCGATCACGGCGCCGGGTTCGACGACGGCCATGGGGTGGACAAAGGCTTCGGCGGAAATGCTCATCTTACGCTTTCGGCACGTCAAACATCGCCATGAATTCGGCCTCGCAGGCCAATTCACCATCCACCATGGCCCGGCCGGCAAATTTCCACACCCGACCACCGCCGCGCAGCGCCGTCACATGCAGCTCCAGCACATCGCCCGGCACCACCTTGCGGCGGAACTTCACCGCATCAACACCCATGAAGAAGACGTTGGCGTTCTTGTCCACCAGATCCATCGACAGCCCGACCAGAATGCCGCTTGTCTGCGCCATCGCCTCGATGATCATCACGCCCGGAAACACCGGCATGCCAGGGAAATGGCCCTGAAACTGCGGCTCGTTGAAGGTGACATTCTTGATGCCGATGCAGGACTTGTTGATGTGGATGTCGCGCACCTTGTCTACCAGCAGAAAGGGATAGCGGTGCGGAATGATGCGCTGGATCAGCGCCAGATCGGCAACAAGCGGGGCAGAAGTCTGGTCAGTCATTCGGGGTTCTCCGGTTGGTCCGGCCCTCTTGTCGGGGCATGGTTTGTGACTAGCAACAAGGCGGTGGTGAAACAAGCCGTCAGGGCGTGGGTACGGTTGGATCGGGGGGCGCAGCCTGGGGGTTGACCGGTTCAGTCGGCACCGCGCTGCCATCCCCCAGTTTGGCGTCAATGGCCAAGATCACCTCGTCCGTGATGTCGATGGCCCCCAGCGACACCACGATCGCGGCGCGGTTGACGATGGCAAACGCCCCCTGCTGCACCATGTAATCGCCAAGGATCGGACCAACGGTCTGGATAAAGCGCTGCTTTCCTTCTTCACGCCGCTGTCCGAACGCCCGGGCCTTTGCATCCTGCGCGCTGCGCAAGGACTTGACCTTGTTGTCAAATGCCTCGGCCAAGGGCCGGAACTCTGCCGCAGACAGAGTGGCGCGGCGCTCGGTCAAGGCGCGCTCTTCGGCCTCAAGCTGCGCGTCAATCCCGGTGTTTTCGGCCTTCAAGGCCTCGGCCTCTGTCTCATAGGCGCGGGTCAGGGCCTGCCCGAATTTTGACCGCACAAACAGCGCGTCCTGATCGACGGTCAGAATGGGCGGCCTGACCTCGGCCGGCACTTGGGCCAAGACCGGACCAGCAAGGCAAGCTGCCAGTGCAAGCCACAGTCCTGACCGCCGCAATTCCATCAGAACTTGGTCGAAATGGTCAGATCGAAGTTCTGCT
>CAZCFC010000139.1:0-7870 GCA_964497815.1 uncultured Cypionkella sp. | reverse complement strand
TCCAGATAGGTGGTGTCGGGCAGGATCAGATCGGCATAGGCCACCATTTCCGAGGCATAGGCGTCGGAATAGATGATGCGGGGGATGACATATTCGCCATCCGCGCCCTTGTCTGTCAGCATTTCCATGACCTTGCTGGAATTCATCGACGAATTCCACGCCATATTGGCCATGTACAAAAACAGCGTGTCGATGCGGTAGGGGTCGCCGGCATGGGCGTTCGGGATCAGCATATGCATCAGCCCATGCGCCGAAAACGGGTTTTCCCAGGTGAAAGCCTTGTCGATCCGCGCCGGGCTGCCGTCTTCTTTCAACGCCAGATTTTCCGGCCCGCGCACATAGCCCAGATGCGGACCGGACAGCGGTTTTCCGGGCACCGAAACGAAATGCGGGGTGGGATGCGCCTCGACCGGTTTGGGATAGGGCGGCTTCAGGCGGTAGCCACCGGGCACCTCGACCGTGCCAAGAACGATTTGCAGCAGATGCAAGGCGCGGGCGGTCTGAAAGCCATTGGAATGCGCCGAAATCCCGCGCATGGCGTGGAAGGACACCGGCCGCCCGGGCATGGTTTCGTGGAAATCGCCCCGGAAATCCGTCCAGGACTGATTGATCTCGATCGCCTCATCAAAGGCCACCCGCGCCAGTTCGGCGGCAAGGGCGTGGATGCGCGGGGCGGGAATGCCACAGCGCGCGGCCACCGCTTCGGGTGCGAATTCCGCGGCCAGATATTTCTCGGCCATGTGTTGAAACACCGTCCGGTTGCCCTGATAACTGGCCCCCAGATCGGGCTGCACGCCCTTGCCATCCCAAGGCGCAGGCGCACCGGTTTTGCGATCAATCACAAAGGGTTGGCTTTCGGCATTGCGGGCGATCAGCCCCTTTTCCGGGCCATCTTCAACCACCAGCTGGGCCGCGTTGGTATAGCGCGCCAGATAGTCCAGATCCACCTTGCCCGCCTGCAAAAGGCAATGGATCAGCGACAGGATCAGCAGCCCATCGGTGCCCGGCGTGATGCCCAGCCAATCATCGGCCACCGCATTATAGCCTGTCCGGATCGGGTTGACCCCAATCACCCGCGCGCCCCGCGCCTTCAGCTTGCCCAGACCGATCTTGATCGGGTTGCTGTCGTGATCTTCGGCCACGCCAAACAGCACGAACAGCTTTGTGCGCTCCCAGTCCGGCTGGCCAAACTCCCAGAAGGCGCCACCGATGGTGTAAATCCCGCCCGCCGCCATGTTGACCGAACAAAAGCCGCCATGTGCGGCGTAATTCGGCGTTCCAAACGCCTGTGCCCACCAACCGGTAAAGGACTGGCTTTGATCCCGCCCGGTGAAAAACGCCAGCTTTTCGGGGGCGGTTTCGCGCAACGGCTGCATCCACGACACGGCCAGCGCCAAGGCCTCATCCCACGAGATTTCCTCAAACGCGCCCGACCCGCGCGGTCCCACCCGCCGCAGGGGGGCGCGCAGCCGCGACGGTGCGGTCACCTGCATGATGCCGCTTGCGCCCTTGGCACACAGCACACCCTTGTTCACCGGATGGTCGCGGTTGCCTTCGATATAGCTGACCCGCCCGTCGGTCATATGCACGTTGATGCCGCAGCGGCAGGCGCACATATAGCAGGTGGTTTTACGGATTTCATCCGAAACGGCGGGCGAAAGATCAAGCTTGGGCTGAACAGTCATTGCGGCCTCTTGCGCCCCTTGTGGCGCAGTCTGGACGGAAGCTTTTCACCCGACAAGCCCGTTTGCGACACAGGGTTGCAAATCACGGGGCGAAAACGGAAATTCCTTCGCCAAAGCCCGCGTCCCGTGGAATTATGCCCCCGCCCGCAACAGCGACAAAGCCTCAAGGGCGATGCTGCGCTCTTCCTCGGCGGGCACCACGTAAACCGGGACTGGACCGGCAAAGGCAAGCCCGTTGATGATCTGCGCGCGCAGACCCGCATCATTCTCTCCGATGCCCCCGGTGAAGGCCATCGCATCCAGCCCCCCCATCGCCGCAATCATGCTGCCCGCGTGGCGGATCGCCCAGTAAATAAAATGCCGGATCGCAAAATCGGCCTCGGGCGTGCCTGCGGCCTGCAAGGCACGCATGTCGCTGTGACCGCCAAGTCCAAGCAGCCCGCTTTCCCGGTTCAGGATCCGCGCCGCACCGGACACGCCATGAACCTCGGCCAGTCGCAGCACCGCATTGCCGTCGATGCCCCCGGCCCGGGTGCCCATGGTGATCCCGTCCAACGGGGAATAACCCATGGTGGTGGCAACAGACCGCCCGTCCCTGATGGCGCACAACGACGCCCCATTGCCCAAATGAAATGCCAGCAGCCGGCCCGGCACCGGGCCCGCCGCCATTTCCGGCACGGTTCGGACCAGCCCCGCATAGCTGATGCCATGAAAGCCATAGCGGCGCAGGCCCCGCGCCCGCTCATCCAGAGGCAGCGCATAGGTCACGGCCTCGGGTGGGTTGGTCGCGTGAAAGGCGGTGTCAAAGCTGGCGAACTGCGGCAGATCCGGGGTGATTTCGGCCAAGGCACGGATGCCCGCCAGATTGGCCGGATTGTGCAGCGGGGCCAGCGGCACACAGGCCTCTATCGCCGCAATCACCGCCGGCGTCAGCCGACAGGCCTGCACCAACTCCGCCCCCCCATGCACGATCCGGTGGGCCGCAGCCGTCACGCCCGCGCCAAACCCCTGCGCCAACAGGCCCGCCAATGCCGCACGATGGCCATCCGGGCCGATCTCGGCCACCTGCGCCTGCCGCTTTTGCACCAGCCCATCATCAAACACCGCGCATTTGATCGAGGACGACCCGGCATTGACCACCAACAGCATTCACAGCACCGATTTAAGTAGACCCAGGCCTGCCAGCAACGCCAGCAACCCTATGGCAAATTTGCGAAAATCCTGCGGATCGGTGTTCAGGAAATGACGGCTTCCCAGCCAATTGCCCAAAAACACCATCGGCAAGGCCAGCAGGCTGGCCCAGACCGTGTCCCAACTGACCAGACCGCCGTAGTAATACAAAGGGGCCGCGTACAGATCCAGCAGCGGGAAATAGGCCACCAAAGTCGCCCGAAACACGGCGGCGGGCATGGGCTGCGCGGCAAAAAACGCAACCACCGGCAGCCCGCCCATTCCCGGCGCATTGGCCAGCCCCGAAGCCAGACCAGCCCACAGATTGCCCGGGCCCCGTACCTCGCGCCCCAATTGCCAGCCCGCCAGCAAGATCAGGCACATGACCAGCACATATCCCGAAATCACCGCCCGCGCCGCATCTTCCGAAATCGAGGTCAGCGCCCAAAGACCCAGCGGCATCCCCACCGCCGCCCCAGCCATCAGACCCCCCACCCGGCGCCAATCCACATGGCCGCCAAGGCCACGCCATGCCTGCACCGACATCAACGCCTCACACAGCACCACCACGGCCACGAAATGCAGCGGGCTGGTGACCAGCCCCGAGGCCGAAATCACCAGCGCCGAAAAGCCGAACCCGGAATAGCCGCGCACAAAGGCCGACAACAGGATCGCCACGACCATATAGGCCGCAGCGCCATACCCCAGATCAAACGGCAGGGTCATACCACCTGCTTGCGCATGTCCGCCGCATCAATCCCCGCCACCGAAACCGGCTTTTTCATCGCATCGCGGCGGAACGGCTCTCCCAGTTCCTGATTGATCAGCGCTTCGATCAGCGTGGTCTTGCCGGCCTTTTGGTCAATGATCGCCTGACGCAGCGCCGCCGTCAGCTCGTCCATGGTGCGCGCGACAACGCCCTGCAACCCGCAAGCCTTTGCAATCCCTGCATAAGACACCTGCGTATCCAGTTCGGTTCCCACAAAGTTGTCATCATACCACAGCGTCGAATTGCGCTTTTCCGCGCCCCACTGATAGTTGCGGAACACCACTTGCGTGATCGCGGGCCACTCGGCCCGGCCGATCGCCGTCAGTTCCGTCACCGCAATGCCAAAGGCCCCATCGCCCGAAAAGCCCACCACCGGAACATCCGGACAGCCGATTTTCGCCCCCACCACGGCAGGCAGACCATAGCCACAGGGGCCGAACAGGCCGGGGGCCAGATATTTGCGCCCCTCATCAAAGGTCGGATAGGCGTTGCCGATGGCGCAGTTGTTGCCGATGTCGCTGCTGATAATGGCCTCACGCGGCAGCGCTGCCTGAATGGCACGCCATGCCATCCGGGGGCTCATCCAGTCAGGCTTGTCGGCCCGCGCGCGCTGATTCCATGTGGTGCCAACGTCGTCGTCTTCATGGTCCATCGAAGACAAGGCCTGCGCCCACGCCGATTTCGTCTGTGCGATGGTCGCCTTGCGTTCCGCGCGCCCATGGTCACCAGCGGAGATGGCCAAACGCGCCAAAACCGCCTCGGCTACCTTTTTAGAGTCGCCGACAATGCCAACTGTCACCTTCTTCGTTAACCCGATCCGATCCGGGTTAATGTCGACTTGGATGATTTTGGCCCCCTTGGGCCAATAGTCCAGCGCGTATCCGGGAAGCGTCGAGAACGGGTTCAATCGGGTACCTAGACAGAATACCACATCCGCCTGCGAAATCAACTCCATTGCTGCCTTGGACCCGTTATAGCCCAATGGCCCTGCGAACAAAGGATGCCCGCCGGGGAAGGCGTCATTGTGCTGATAGCCCACGCAAACCGGGGCATCCAGACGCTCGGCCAGCGCCATCGAAGCCGGAATGGCCCCCCCAAGAACCACGCCCGCACCGTTCAGGATCACCGGAAACCGGGCCGAAGACAGCAGATCGGCGGCCGCGGCAATCGCGTCGGCTCCGCCCGAGGGGCGTTCGAATTCCACAATCGCGGGCAGGTCAATGTCGATCACCTGCGTCCAGTAATCGCGCGGCATGTTGATCTGCGCAGGGGCCGACATCCGCCGCGCGTTCAGAATCACCCGGTTCAGCACTTCGGCCACCCGCGACGGGTCGCGCACCTCTTCCTGATAGGCCACCATATCCTGAAACAGCGCCATCTGTTCGACTTCCTGAAAGCCGCCCATGCCGATGGTCTTGTTGGCCGCCTGCGGGGTCACCAACAACAGCGGCGTGTGGTTCCAGTAGGCGGTCTTCACCGCCGTCACAAAGTTGGTAATCCCCGGGCCGTTCTGCGCAATCATCATGCTCATCTTGCCCGACGCGCGGGTGTAACCATCCGCCATCATCCCGCCCGACCCTTCATGGGCGCAATCCCAGAACGTGATGCCCGCCCGCGGGAACAGATCCGAAATCGGCATGAACGCCGAGCCGATGATGCCAAAGGCATGTTCGATTCCGTGCATCTGCAGCACTTTGACAAAGGCTTCTTCGGTGGTCATCCGCATCATGTGTCTCCTGTCGCCATCCGGCTTTTGCGTTGTTCTACGCCCGCCCCGCCAGCAAGCTTAGGGCCAGACGCCCAACCGCCATAAGGCCAGTTTCCTACCGGCCCCGCGCCGCAATCGCCCGCGCCACCCGCGCCACACCCTCTGCAATGCGGTTCGGCGCAATCGAGCTGTAGGCCAGCCGGTAGAAATTCCGCCGCACCCGCCCCGGATCAAAAAAGGCCCGCCCCGGTTCGATCAGCACGCCCTCGGCCCGCAAAGCCTCGGCCAGAGGTTCGGTATCAACGCCCTCGGGTGCCCGCATCCAGAAACTGGAGCCGCCAAAACCGCCCTGCCCCGCCACCGTCAGCCCATGCTCGCGGATCGCCTCGTCCATCACCTGACGCCGTCGACGGTAGGCCGTGCGCATGCGGTTGATCAGCGCATCGTAATGCCCAAGGCTCAGGAAATAGGCCACCGTGCGCTGAATATGCCCCGGCGGATGCCGCAACATCATCAGGCGCAAGGCCCGTGCCTCGCGAATAAAGGACGGCGGGCCAACCAGATAGCCCAGCCGCATCCCCGGAAACACCGATTTGCTGAAGGACCCCGCGTAGACCACCCGGCCCTCACTGTCCAACGACTTCAGCGCAGGCGAGACGGGCTTCAGAAAGGACATCTCGAATTCATAGTCATCCTCGACAATCACAAAGCCTTCGCGGGACGCCGCCTCCAACAGGGCCAACCGGCGGTCCAGCGGCATGGTGGCGTTGGTCGGGCACTGGTGACTTGCCGTGGTAAAGACCACATCCACCCCCTTGGGCAGCGCATCGGGCGGCAGGCCGTCCGCATCGACATCGACAGCGATCACCTCGGTGCCCGAAGGTTCCAGAATCCCCCGCAGACCGGAATAGCCCGGATTTTCCACCACCGCCCGCCGCCCCGGCCCCAGCAGCGTCTGCACCGCAATCCACAGCGCGTTTTGCGCGCCAAGGGTCAGCAACACCTCATCCTCACGCGCCGCAATCCCGCGCCGGGGCAGGATCGACCGCAGCAGATGCTCGATCAGCAAAGGGTCGTCGCGGTCATACATGTCAGAGGTCAGCGCCGCGAAATCCTTGCGCCCCAAGGCCCGCAAAGCGCACAGACGCCAGTTCTGATGATCAAACAGTGTCGGATCGGCCTGCCCGTAAATAAAGGAATAGGGATAATTCTCCCAATCCAAGGGGCGCTGCACGGTGGCCAGACCCGAAAACCGCTGCCCCGTCAGCCGCGCGAAATCCGCCCCCTCGGCCCGCGCCGACAGCGCCGGCAGTTCTGGCGCACGCGGGGCGTTTTCCGAGATGTAATAACCCGACCGCCCCCGCGCCGTCAGATAATCGGCCGAAACCAGTTCGGCATAGGCCAGCGTCACCGTGATCCGGCTGATGCCCAGATGATCGGCCAGCCCCCGCGACGACGGCACTTTCTGCCCGGCCCGATAGCGCCCTGCCAGAACCCCCTCGGTCACCATCTGCCGGATGCGCTGCTGCAAGGTGCCGCGGCCTGCGGGGGGCAATACGAACGCTTCGGGGGGGATGGTCATTCTGGCCTCATGTCGGCGCGGGGCTGGACTTATAGGGCGGCGCGG
This sequence comes from uncultured Cypionkella sp., assembly GCA_964497815.1. Lineage (GTDB taxonomy): Bacteria > Pseudomonadota > Alphaproteobacteria > Rhodobacterales > Rhodobacteraceae > Cypionkella. Next base: position 911 of record CAZCFC010000139.1, on the reverse strand, counting down.
GGCCTGCATTGTCAAGCCCGTCGCAACCGGCGTGATCCAATAGCGCGGCTGCCGCCGCACCCCTTCCAGGCGCTGCGCGCCAGAATTCCGGCTTTGACATTCAAGCCATTGTGAACCGATCCCTGTCACACTGGCTCAAATATCCACCTTCGCCCGAGCCGAAGCGCGACAGCGCGCAGGCGAGACAAGGAAAATGCCGCCAAGCCCTCTGGCTTGGCGGCCCCATCCAGCAACCGTTCGAAAGGTTCAGCCGAAGACCTTGGTCAGCGCCTTGTCAATCGCGCCGGTGATCTGATCAATGTCATCAGCGGTTGCGATCAGCGCGGGCGACAGGCACAGCGTGTTGTTCAACCCCGGCAAGCTGCGGTTGGTCATCCCGATGATCACGCCCTGCGCATTGCATTCGGCCACGACGGCGGCGACTTTCTTCTCGTCCATCGGCTCCTTGGTGACGCGATCAGCCACCAGTTCCGCACCGCAGAACAATCCCTTGCCGCGCACGTCACCGATGACCTTGTGCTTGTCCATCAGCGCATTCAGGTTATCCAGCACCCGCGCCCCCATGTTCAGGGTGTTCTGCAGCAGGTCTTCGTCCTCGATGATCCGCATGTTTTCCAGCGCCGCAGCCGGCCCCGCCGTGCAACCGCCAAAGGTAGAGATATCGCGGAAATAGGACATGGTGTCGCCCGCGTCCTTGAACATGTCGAACACGGCTTCGGTCGTCACGGTGCAGGAAATCGCGGCATAGCCCGACGCGACGCCCTTGGCCATGGTCACAAAGTCGGGCTTGATGCCATAGTGCTGATATCCGAACCATGTGCCGGTGCGGCCAAGGCCGCAAACCACTTCGTCAATATGCAGCAGGATGTTGTATTTCTTGCAGATTTCCTGCACCCGCTCCCAGTAGCCCT
>CAZCFC010000138.1:0-7948 GCA_964497815.1 uncultured Cypionkella sp. | reverse complement strand
GCGTGTAGATCTCGGTCGTCGCCGTATTATTAAAAAACTCGGTCAGCACCAGCCCCAGCAGATAGACGCACAAGATCATCACAAACGGCGACATATCCGCCATGTAGGGGCTGATAGTGCCCACGATCATTCCCACGGCACCCGATTGGTCCAACCCCTCGCCCACCGCCAGCATCGCGAAGATCATCGCCAGCAAGCGGCCATCGACAAAGGTGAACGCCTCGTCCGCGTCAATGCAGCGCGTGATCAGAATGACCGCCACGGCCACCAGACCCAAGGCCATGATGGGGGCCACGTCCAGCGACGACAACACCACCACCCCCATCAGCGCCGCAATCGCAATCGGGGCCTTGGTGCGGCGATAGGCCTTGTGGGTGGGGTGGCTGATGTCCACCAACTCCATGTCGTCGGCCAGCCGTTGAATATCCTCGATGGTGCCTTCCAGCAGCAGGGTGTCTCCGACCTGCACCTCCAGTTCATCCAGCCGCCCGATGTTCTGACTGCGCCGATTGGCTGCCAGAACATAGACGCCATAGCGCCGCCGGATCCGCATTTCACCCAAGGTGCGCCCGATCATCCGGCATCCGGGCGAGATCAACACCTCAACCGTTTCGGTCTGCACCGAAGACAGCTTGTCCACCACCCGCAGATCCTTGTTTTCCTGCATGCCCAGCAGTTCCGACATCTCGGTGCGCAGCACCACGCGGTCGCCCGCAGCCAAAACCACGGGGGCCAGATCGCGCCGCAAGCTGGCATCGCCGCGCAGCACGTCGATCACCCGAACACCGGACCGCTTGAAATCCGCCACATCCAGCACCCGCTGCCCGATCAGCAACGACGCCTCGGGAATAGCCACTTCGGTGAAATACTTCATCTTCTTGCGGTCGCCCAGAAGCGCGCCCATCGACTGGCGCACCGGCAACAGCCGGTTGCCAAACAGCGCCAGAAACGCCCCGCCCGCCAAGGTGACGGCGATGCCCAGCGGCATGATCTCGAAGATCGAGAACGGCTGCAGACCGGCCTTCACCGCCACCCCGTCCACCAACAGGTTCGTCGAGGTGCCGATGATTGTCATCATCCCCCCCAGAACCGTCATATAAGACAGCGGGATCAACAACTTGGACGAGGCCACCCCCATCTTCCTGGCGATCTGGATCACCACGGGGATCATCACCGCCACCAAAGGCGTGTTGTTCATGAAAGCCGAGGCCAGCGCGACAAAGGCCAGCAAAGCCACGATTGTGACTTTGGGTCGTTGGGTGACATGGCTTTCCGCAAGCCCCACGATCAACTGCACCGCCCCGGTGCGCACCAACCCGCCCATGATCAGGAACATCAGCACAATCGTCCAGGGGGCGGCGTTCGACAGCACCTCTACCCCTGCCTTCACCGGCAATATCCCGATGATCAGCATCAGCGCCGCGCCGCCGATGGCCGTCACCTCCACCGGGTAGGTTTCGCGCACAAACAGCACGAACATCCCGCCAAGGATCAACAGCGCCACGATGGCCTGGGTGGTCTGGCTCAGCTCTAGTCCAATCATGGCGCCTCCGGGTCTGTAGAAGATTTCTACCCAAACCGGGGGCCAAAGGGAAGAATAATGTCGACAAACCTGGGCGAGTATTATTTCAACCTTCAAGCGTCCGAAGCCGGGGCTGGACCAGACTAAGCCCCGCCAGCATCACCGCAGCCGCCGCCCAGACCCAGGGGCTGAACCGTTCACCCAATATCACCATGGCCCAGACCACGCCCGACGCCGTCACGATATAGGATGATTGCGCCGCAAACACCGCCCCCGCATGGGCCGCCAACCAGACGAAACTGGCGTAAAGCAGCGCGTGCAGCGCCGATGAGCCGATCAGCGCCCATTCCACCCGCCCCGGCGGCAGCGGCATCGCAAACCAATCCCCCATGGCCAACATCACCGGCACGCACAGGATCAACCCCACCAAAGACGCGCCAAACATCGCCTGCACCGCGTCCATACCAGCGGTGCCAACCCGCGCCACATAGGTGCTTTCCAGCGCATAAAACAGCGGCCCCACCATCGCCAGCGGCAGAAACGCCGCCATCGCCGGATCGGGCAGACTGGCGCTTGGCAGCGCGATCAACAGCACCCCCGCCAACCCCAGACCCAACCCGCCCAGACGGCGCGGCGAGAATTTGTCCATCCCCAGAACCAAGGCAATCGGAAAGGCCAGCAACGGCACCATCGAAATCAGAATCGACATGATCCCCGACGGCAACCGCGTGACCGAGATGTAAAAGGTTGCGTTCGGGATCAACGTGCCCAAAACCGCCACAACCACATAAAACTGCAAGGCCGCAGGGGTGACAGACAGGCCCTTGCCCCGGATCAGCGTCAGCGCCCCCAGCACAACCGTACACACCACCAACTGCCAGAAAATCAGCCCGAACGGCGGATGCCCGCTGCTGGCCGCAATCTTGCCAAGCGGCTGCGTCAGCCCCCAGCCCAATCCCATGGCCAGCAACATCGCGGGATACAGCAAACGCGGGGTCACGGTGATGACTGCTCCAGCAACCCACCATTGCGGATCATCTTCACTTTCAACGCCTTGCCGGTCCGATCATCGGTTTCCACATAAACCCCCGACAGTGTTGCCGGACCCTCCGCGGGGGTGAACCGCGCGCTTGACATGCCCGTGATGAACCGACGCAACGGCTCAAGCTTTTCCATCCCGATGACCGAGTTGTAATCGCCGCACATCCCGGCATCGGTCAGATACGCGGTGCCGCCCGCCAAAATCTGCGCGTCCCCCGTGGGCACATGGGTATGGGTGCCCACGACCAAAGACGCCTGCCCGTCGCACCAATGGCCCATCGCCATCTTTTCCGACGTGGCTTCGGCATGCACATCGACAATCGCCGCCTGCACCGAACCACCGATGCGATGGGTCTTCAGCACGGTTTCAATCGCGGAAAACGGATCATCGAAGGGGCGCTTCATGAAGACCTGCCCCAGCACCTGCGCCACCAGCACCTTGCGCCCCTGCGTGGCGTCAAAAATCCTGACCCCACGCCCCGGCGCCACCTTTGAAAAATTCAGCGGCCGGATGATGCGGTTTTCCTGCTCGATGTATTGCAGCATGTCTTTCTGATCAAAGGCATGATCGCCCAGCGTCAGACAATCCGCGCCCGCCTGCAACAGCACCCGCGCGTGCTCTGCCGTCAGCCCCGCGCCCTGACTGGCGTTCTCGCCATTGACCACAACGAAATCAAGGCCCCACGCGGTACGCAAACCGGGAAGCCGCTCGGTGATCGCCGCACGCCCCGCGCGCCCCATCACATCGCCAAGAAACAGGATTTTCATAGACGCAGGATTATGCCCCGCCAAGCGCCCCCGCAAGCCCAAAGGCGACAGGTTCAGTCGCCCGATTCGGCCAAATCGTTAACGTCAGATCCGCAAAACCCGCAGCCATACCTTTGCCATACGCAAACAATACGCGCCGCCGATGCAGGCCATACAGTGATTATCACGTTGAATCATATGGTTACATCGGCGCGCGCCACCGCCACTTTCCCCCGGCCCCCACAGCCCCTACCTTCCCCGCATGACTTTGCCCCCCGCCCTTGCCCATTGGTTCACCGCCCAAGGCTGGACCCTGCACCCGCATCAGTTGGATATGCTGGCCCGTTCGGGCGATAACGCGACCCTGCTGATCGCCCCGACGGGCGGCGGCAAAACCTTGGCGGGCTTTCTGCCAAGCCTGTCCGAACTGGCCGATGGCAGCCATAAGGGCTTGCACACGCTGTATATTTCCCCCCTGAAGGCGCTGACATCGGACATCCGCCGCAACCTGCGCCGTCCGGTCGAAGGTGCCGGTCTGCCGATCCGGATCGAAGATCGCACCGGCGACACCACCTACACCCAGCGCCGCCGCCAGCGCGCCGACCCGCCGCACATCTTGCTGACAACCCCGGAAAGCCTTGCCCTGCTGCTGTCTTACGAAGATGCGCCCCGCATTTTCAATGGGTTACAACGGGTTATCCTGGATGAACTGCACGCTCTGGCCGAATCCAGACGCGGTGATCAACTGATGCTTTGCCTCGCCCGGCTGTCCACCCTCGCCCCCGGCCTGCGCCGCGTCGGCCTGTCCGCCACCGTCGAAGATCCCCCCGCCCTCGCCCGGTTCCTTGGCCCGGATACGCAGGTTTTGCAGGCCGATCCCGGCCCCGATCCTGATATTTCCATGCTGCACACCGATGCCCCGCCGCCATGGTCTGGCGGTGGTGGCCGCTATGCTATCCCCCCGATATTGCGGGAAATTCAGCGGCATAAGACCACGCTGATCTTTCACAACACCCGCGCGCAGGCCGAAATTTTCTTCTATAACCTGTGGCTGCAAAATGATGATGCCCTGCCGATCGGCATTCACCACGGCAGCCTGTCGCGCGAACAACGCGACCGTGTCGAACAGGCGATGGTGGCCGGAACCCTGCGCGCCGTGGTCTGCACCGGCAGCCTTGATCTGGGCATCGACTGGGGCGATGTCGATCTGGTCATCCAGGTGGGGGCGCCCAAGAACGTCAAGCGCCTTGTCCAGCGCATCGGCCGCGCCAACCACCGCTACAATGCCCCGTCCAAAGCACTTCTGGTGCCGGCAAACCGCTTTGAAGTGGTCGAATGTCAGGCCGCGCTTGACGCCGTGCGCGCCCATGCGCTTGACGGCGATCCCCGCGGTGCCGGCCCGCGCGATGTGCTGTGCCAATACCTGCTGCAATGCGCCTGCGCCGCGCCCTTTACCGCCGATGCCGCCTATGCCGAGGTGATCACCGCAGGCCCCTACCGCGATCTGACCCGCAGCGCGTTCGACGAATGCCTGGATTTCGTGGCCACCGGCGGCTATGCCCTGCGCGCCTATGACCGCTGGCAAAGGTTAAAGCAAACCAATGGCTTGTGGCACCTGCGCGACCCACGCACCGCAGCCGTCATCCGTCAGAATCTGGGCACAATCATCGACACCGAAACCCTGAAAGTGCGCCTGAAAGGCCGCTTGGGCGGCACCCCCTTGGGTGAGGTGGAAGAGGCCTTCGCCAGCAGCCTGACCCCGGGCGACACCTTTTTGATCGGCGGTCAGGTCGTGCGATACGAGGGCCTGAACGAGATGACAGTCGAAGTGACCCGCACGCCCGGCCGCGACCCCAAGGTGGCGGTGTTCTCGGGCACCAAATTTGCCACCTCGACCCTGCTGACCGACCGCATTCTCGAGATTTTTCAGCAACCGGACTGGCCCGCCCTGCCCCGCCACACCGCAGACTGGCTGTTGATGCAGCGCGACCTGTCGCGTCTGCCCAAACCCGGACGCCTGTTGATCGAAACCTTCCCCTATGAATCGCGTCACCACCTGTGTGTCTATGGCTTTGCCGGGCGCAACGCACAGCAAACGCTGGGCCTTTTGCTGACAAAACGGATGGAAGATCAAGGCCTTGCGCCTCTGGGCTTTGTCGCCACCGATTACGCCACGCTGATATGGGGTCTGGAACCGGTCACTGATCCGGCAGCGCTTTTGAACCGCGACACCTTGCGGCATGATCTGGAAACATGGCTTGCGGGCAACGCCGTGATGAAGCGGACCTTCCGCAATACAGCGATTATCGCAGGGCTGATCGAACGAACCCATCAGGGGCGGCGCAAATCCGGGCGGCAGGCGACGTTTTCTTCAGACATTCTTTACGAAACCCTGCGAAAATATGATCCGAACCACCTGATGCTGGCCATCACCCGCACCGAGGCGATGCGGGGCCTTGTCGATTTCCAACGGCTTGACGACATGCTGGCCCAGATCGGCCCGCATATTGACCATGTCAAACTGGCCCGCCCCTCGCCCTTGGCAGCCCCCTTGTTTCTGGAACCGGGCAAGGTGCCGGTCGATGGCAAGGGCCGAGAAAAACTGGCCGAATCTGCGGCGTCGCAGTTGATGCGCGATGCCGGTTTGGCTTGAAAACCGCAAGGCTCCGGGGCAAACCGGGGCCATGTATCGTTTTACCCTTGCCCAGACCGAACTCTGTGCCCTGCCTTCGGGCGCGCTGTACTGGCCTGACCAGTCGCTGCTGGTGGTGTCGGATCTGCATTTTGGCAAATCGGAACGTCTGGCGCGGCGCGGCGGCGCTCTTTTGCCGCCCTATGAAACCCGTGCCACGCTGGAACGGCTGGATGCGGATGTCGAAGCCACAACCGCCCGCCGCGTCCTTTGTCTGGGCGACAGTTTTGATGATCTGGCCGCCGCCGACGGTCTGGACGAAGCCGACCGCCTCTGGCTGTTGCGCCTGATGTCGGGGCGCGAGTGGACCTGGATCGAGGGCAACCATGATACGGGCCCGCTGAATCTTGGCGGCAGCCATCTGGCCGAATGGCGGGTAGGCCCGTTGGCCTTTCGCCACATCGCAAGCCCCTACCCCTATGAAATATCAGGGCATTATCACCCCAAAGCCCGGCTTGCGGGCCGCACGCAGCGCTGTTTTCTGATCGACCAGTCCCGCGTGATCATGCCCGCCTATGGGGCCTATACCGGCGGGCTTTGGACGCATGATCCGGCTTTTGCGATGATGGCCACCGACGCGCTGGCGCTGTTGACCGGCCGCCGCGTCCTGCCGATTCCGATGCCGCGCTAAAGCAGTCCGCGGGCCTCAAGCTTGGGTCGGTGATTTTTGCTGACCGGCACCCGCAGCCCGGATTTCAAACGCAGGAACAGCTTTGTGCCCTCCGGCTCTGTGGCATCGACCGCAGTCCAAGCCACCCAATGCGACCGATGTACCTGTGCGCCGGGCACCCCGGCCTCGGCCACGGCATCGCTGAACCGCATCAACAGGCTTGCCGTGCCGTGTTCGGTTTGTACGTCAACATAATGATCCTGCACGGAAATAGCCCAAAGCGCCCCGCGCAGTTCAGGGGCAAGCCGCTGCAAAAGACGCGATTCCACATCGCTCTGGGGCATCAGCTCAGGCAAAGGCGCAGGCAGGTCAGGCGGATCGGCCGCCGCCATGCGCAGCGAACAGACCCCCAACGACACCGAGGCCACCAGCACGGCAATTTCCTGAAACAGCACAGTTGGCGGTTGGTTGGCCGGAAACGACACCGAAACCAGCAGAAAAAGGGGCGGACAAATCAGCAGGCAAACCAGTACCGTCGCCAGGATTGCGCCGCGCCGAAAGTCGGTAAGTCCAAGTTTTCCATGGACAAACCCACGCACAACGATGCTCAGCAGCACTCCGACACCCAGAACCGGGGTCCAGAACACGACGCGTTCGAACAGGTTGAGATGACTATGACTGCCGAAAGGTCCAGACACGGAAACGGCAACAGACAATGTCAGCCAAAGCACCAGATGCACTTTTGACCGCAACTCGGCCCTGAACTCTGAACCAAATGCCGACATGCCACTCCGGACTGCGACCACACAACGGTTTTTGCATAGCGCGTGTCATGCGCAATGGCAATTGACCTCGCCGCAGAATTTGTGTCAGGCGGTCAGACCCTCGGGTTCCGGCAGCCCATTGGCGCGACAACAGGCGGTCAGGGTGTTGGCCAGAAGGCAGGCGATGGTCATCGGACCCACGCCGCCCGGCACCGGGGTGATTGCGCCCGCCACAGCGGCGGCGCTGGCGTAATGCACATCGCCCACCAGCTTGATTTTGCCATCACGCTCGATCCGGTTGATACCAACGTCAATCACTGTGGCCCCCGGTTTCACCATGTCGCCGGTGATCATTTCCGGACGGCCAACTGCGGCCACCAGAATATCGGCGCCACGGCAGACGGCGGCCAGATCCTTGGTGCGGCTGTGCGCGATTGTGACGGTGCAACTGTCGCCCAACAGCAGTTGCGCCATCGGTTTTCCGACAATATTGCTGCGCCCCACCACCACAGCGTTCAGCCCGGCCAGTTTGCCGTGATGGTCGCGCAGCATCATCAGACAGCCCAGGGGCG
>CAZCFC010000137.1:0-7954 GCA_964497815.1 uncultured Cypionkella sp. | reverse complement strand
GCTGATGAAGGTAAATCACTGCATAGCGAACAGGTTAGGCACCACCCGATGGTGCAGCCAATGGCCCGGCCGACATTCTATCGTGCCCTCAAGGACCTGGTCGCAGAGGGGTATCTGGTCGCTGCAAGCGAGATCAAGAACGGACGCTACAGAATTGTGCGGTGATCGCAGAAAGAGTCTCAAATGAGAGACTTCGCACTATCGAACTGGATCACCCCCACACTTCTGATTTCAGGGGCATATCTCTTGGCGTTCTTTGCGACTTTCGTCGCAATCATGCCCCTGCAAGATGCGGTGTTTCCAGCCTTTGCCAACTATGCCAGCCTGCTGTTCTTGCCACATGGTGTGCGCGTCATTTCGGCCTGGCTTTACGGTTGGCGATCGCTGATATTTCTGGCCCCCGGCGCGGTGCTGTCCCACAGTTACCTTTACGGGTTTGCGGGATTTTCGCCCGATTACATGGTCGCCATGTTCTTTGGCGTCTTCTGCGCCGCGCTGAGTTTCTGGTGCTTTGCATATGTGGGCATGGATTTGCGGGTTCACCAATCGAACCGGGTCAACTGGCGAGACGTCATGCTGGCTGGGGTCGTCGCGTCGATCCTGAACTCGGCAGGAACCAAGTTCTTCTTTGGCAACGATGTTTCGACGGCCACTGCACGGTTTGTCGGCGATGTGACCGGCATGTTTGTCTCAATCTTCCTGCTGATGCTTTTGTTCAGGGTGTGGCGACGCGCAGGGACGCAAGGCAGAGTGTGACCGTACCATCTTGCGACGCCTGCGCATGTCACGGCCACAGGGGCGGCATGGAAATGCGCCCCCCCCTGAACGACGTGCGTGCGGCTTGAAAGGCCGGGGCCGATTGGTACCACATCGGCCCGCGCGATTTGGGGCCTGAAATATTGGTTTTGCGGCCCGGCATCAACCGGCCGGTCCAACCCCTTGATAATATGCCTATAAAGCCACACCCCCAGGTGCGACAGACGTGCTGATCACTCATATTTCTTCTTTTGATCTTCCCCCTGCCGCCCTGCTACCCTGACGGGGATCCAGACAGACAAGCATCTGTTCCTACTTTGGAATGTCGCCCGGCATTCTGAAGATGCGCACTGCTGTCCGTCGATCTGGGATCAAGTACACCAATAGGATTCGGATGAACATGAACGTGAAATCTAAGAGCGCACTCGGTCTGGCAACCGTTTCGACGATTGCACTGCTGGCAGGGATTGCATGGGCGGCAGAGGGTGCCGGGATGCTGGATGCAAGCTTTGGCGCAGGCGAAGAGGATGGCACCCCGGCAGGTGTCGTCTCGACGTCGTTGGGCAATGGCGATGATATGGCCGAAGATCTGGCCGTGGGCGCGGATGGAACGGTTGTTGTCGTGGGCAACCGCCACAACGGCCAAAGCAACGACATTGTTCTGGTGCGCTACACCACCGACGGCGCGTTCGATGCGGCATTCGGCGTGGGTGAGGATGACGGCACCCCAAGCGGCGTCGTGAACATCTCGCTGGGTGACGGCAACGACATCGGCACCGCAGTGGCTGCCCAAGCGGATGGCAAGCTGCTGGTTGCGGGCTATCATGAAGCAGGCGCTTCGACCAACATGGTGGTGCTTCGCGTCAATGCAGATGGCACGCTGGACCAGTCGTTCGGCACCGCAGAAGATGGCACCGATAACGGCATCGTCAACGTGTCGCTGGGGGATGGCAACGACATCGCGCGCGACATTGCCGTGCAGGCCGATGGCAAGATTGTCATCGTCGGTGACAGCGTGACCACAGACGGTTCGGCCAACATCATCGTGGCCCGCCTGAACGCTGATGGCAGCGTTGACGAAGGCTTTGGCCAATCTGATGACGGCACACCGAATGGCTTTGTTGCAACTTCGCTTGGCAATGGCGATGACAAGGCGAACACATTGGTGCTGCAGGCTGACGGCAAGATCGTGGTGGCAGGCAACCGCGTGGCCGAAGACGGCTCGTCCAACATCATCGTGGCGCGTTACGATGCGGCCGGCGTTCCGGACACGACCTTTGGCACTTTGGCTGACGATGGCACGCCGGAAGGATTCGTCAACCTGTCGCTGGGGGACGGCGATGATGCGGCCCGTGACATCGCGCTGCAAGCCGATGGCAAGATTGTCATTGCAGGCGACAGCGTGACGGCGGACGGATCCAGCAACTTCGTACTGGCCCGCCTGAATGCCGATGGCACCGCAGACGACGGCTTTGGCGTTGCTGATGACGGCACCCCGAATGGTTTTGTGTCAAGTTCGCTTGGCGAAGGCAATGATTTCGCAACCGGTCTGGCCGTGCAAAGCGATGGCAAACTGGTGGTCGCGGGATACCATCAGGAAGGTGCCAGCACCAACATCGCCGTTGCCCGTTACGAAACCAACGGCGAGCTGGACCAGACATTCGGCGTCGCAGATGACGGCACTGAAAACGGCATCGTGAACATCTCGCTGGGTGATGGCGATGATCTGGCGAATGCCGTTGCCATGCAGGGTGACAAACTGATCGTAGCTGCCGGCACCACGACCGCCACCGATGGCAGCAAGAACATCGCCGTGCTGCGTCTGACCGCACACTAATCGAACATCAGAAGGGCGCCGTTCGTGGCGCCCTTCGCCCCCTGTTTCAAGCATCGGCAAGCATGGCATTCGCTTTGGGAACAACGCTGGCCGCGCAGTTGAAGTGCTGGCGCGCCGCAAACGGCCACTCGTTGGAATGCGTTGCGGATGCACTTGGCGTTTCAACTGAAAGACTTGTGGCGCTGGAGAACGACCAGGCGCTTGCGCCGCGGCATCTGCGCTATCGGATCACCGAGATGATGGGCTCGGGCAGTGACGAGCAGTTGGCGCTTCGCCGACATCTGGTTGACGGTTTGTCAAGTTTTGTGGCGCTGATCGACCTTGGCGATCTTTCGGTCATTGCCGTTTCGCGCGGTTTGAAAACACTTTGGCCCGAATTGGGTGAACGCACCGGTTTGCCTTTCCTGCCCCACATGACACCCGAGGCCAAAGCCCTGATACAGGACGAGTCGGTCTTGAACCGCATCCGGCAGGGACAGATTGTGTCGGCTCAGGGCGTAAGTGAGCGGTCAACCTCCGTTGCGGCCCGCACCATGGCGCGCCACAGGTGGTCTGTCAGCTTTACATCCTATGGCACTCGAATGGTTGGTGAAATCTGGTATGATCCTGCCGCAACGACGCAGGGCGTTGGCGTTCATAATATCTGCCTTTTTGACGACATTGTCGACGTGAAGCCATCCTGACGGGCTGCACAGCCGGGCGCAGACCGCCACGTTATCTTTAGATCAATAGCCACTCAGGCGCAGAAGGTTATACTTGCAATCCGACAAAAGGAGTGCGCGTTGCTGTCAGCAAACATCGGATCGCTGCTGCGGGATTGGCGCAAGGCCAATGGCGTCAAGCAAGAAAGCCTGGCTGCGCTTTTGGGTGTTTCGCAGTCGGCGGTTTCTCATTGGGAAAATCGACGCGACATCCCCCACCGGCGACTGGTGGGGCGTATCGTCGACATCATGACGTCAACCTCGGAAGACCGTCTTTACGTGGACAAGCTGGCAATTCAGCAGCAGGGTGCGATCCGGGCGTCGTTCGATCTTGATGGCGTAAAGTTGATCATGGCGTCACAGGGCTTGATAGGCGCGTGGCCCGGGTTCTCCAGACTTTTTGACCTGCGGCTGGTGGACAGGCTGGTTGGCGAAGCAAGCCATTTCATGCATGATGATGATTTCGTGCGGTCAGCGCGGCGCGGCGAAGTGGCCATGATTTCGGCGGTCAGTGACAAGCATGTTCAGATGGATGTGGACCTTGCGTTCAAACACCGATGGATTGCGGTGTTCCGCAGCTATGGTCAAAGGATGCTGGTCGACATGACCTACGAAGCCTGTGATCCCTTGTCAGACACAGGCGTTCAATGCATCACGCATTATGACAGCATTGCGGCCTGACACGTTGAAAAATCAGCATGTTTCCCGACATATCTGATGGTCTGACCCACCGGGCCAGATCCGGGCATGGGGCAGCCTGCGGACCCCGTGTCAGGGTTGCGGGGCTGGCCTGACACGGGGACTGGTTCCCACGACGGATCGGCGCGGGATCGGGGCTTTCCTTTTGGCCCCGCTTCCGCAAGGGTGTCGGGCAACACAGGAAAAATTGGCCGAAATGTCAGCAACCCTTCTTTTTGCCTGCCTGAACGTGCTGGGCACGTTTGTCTTCGGCCTCAGCGGCGCGATGGTTGCCATCCGGCGGCGGTTTGACATCTTTGGCGTTCTTGTCCTGTCGGTCGCAACGGGTGTGGCAGGCGGCATCATCCGCGATCTGCTTCTGGGCGCGGTTCCGCCCGAGGTTTTGCACACGGTCTGGCCGATGGCCGTCGCCAGTGTGGCCGGCCTTTGCGCCTTTTTCTTTCAACCCCTGATCGAGCGGTTCAAGCGGCCAGTCATGTTGCTGGATGCGGTCGGATTGGGGGTTTTTGCCGTGGCGGGCTGTGGCAAGGCCCTGGCGTTTGGTTTGCAGCCTCCGGGCGCGATCTTGCTGGGGGTGATGACCGCGATCGGCGGCGGCATGCTGCGCGACATCATGGCCGCCGAAGTTCCGCGTGTTCTGCACGAAGAGGTCTATGCCTTGGCGGCATTTGCGGGTGCCACAGCTTACGCGGGCGCGCTTTGGTTTGGCGTCCCAGACGTGTCGGCGGCGGCTGGCGCGGTGCTTCTGGCGGTTGGGCTGCGGCTTGCAAGTGTGCGGTACGGCTGGAAATTACCGCGCCCGCCCGGTGCCTGACAGCGCAACCACCCTAACCGTGGGCTTGCGCTGCGGGCTGAACAGCTTGCGCGGCGATCCAGCCGCCGACGGCGATCTTGAACAGATCGAGGATAGCCTGAAACTGCGCTGTATGCGCAATGCGGGCCGTGCCTGCCCCCGGGGTGAACAGGGTTTTGCCCTTGGCCTCACCTTCGGTAATCACCGAAACGGTGCCGGTGTCAAAGCTGAACAGATGCGGATGATCCAGTGCGATCAGGGTCGTGGGGTCGTGCAGGCCCGCCCCTGCGGTGAACCCGACCGAAGCATAAAAGGCCAGATAATAGTCGGTGATATGCTGCGTGAAGGTGGCCCAAACGCCACCCGCAAGGCAAGTCTCGTCAATATCCTGTTTTGAAAGCAAAATCTGGTTGGTGACATCCAGACCGATGAAGGTGACGCGCTGACCAAGCGCCGCCACCACGGCGCAGGCCCTTGGGTCGTTGAAGATGTTGGCCTCGGCGTGCGGTGTGATGTTGCCCGGCACGCCAAAAGCCCCGCCCATCACCACGATCTGCGCGATGTTGTCGGCAAAGGTCGGATCACGCTGCAAGGCCAGCGCCACGTTTGTCAGTGGCCCCAGTGCAACCAATGTGATCTGCCCCGGATCAGCGGCAGCCCGGGCGATCAGAAAATCGGCGGCATCCATTATTGCCACGGCTTGGCCCCGCGGCCTTCGGCGCGGCAGGTTGCCAAAGCCATGGGGCCCATGCACCGCAACCGACGGCGCATGGGCATGACCGGCCAGCGGTTCGCGCGCGCCCATGGCCACGGGAATGTCCGGACGCCCCACTGCCTCACACAGCCAGATCGCGTTTTCGGTGGCGGTTTCCACCGTCACATTGCCAAAGATCGCGGTCAGACCGACCACATCAAACACAGGTGCGGCAAAGGTGTAAAACAGCGCCAGCGCGTCATCAACGCCGGGGTCGGTATCAATGATGATCTTCATGCCTGTGCTTTCTGAAAGGCCTGAACTTCGGTCAGGACCGGGATGGCATCGGCCGCACCCGGACGGGTGACCTGAATGGCCGCGGCGGCCATGGCGGTGGACAAGGCCTCGGCAACGCTGGCACCGCCATCAATGCGGGCCAGAAAATAGCCCAGAAACGTATCGCCCGCGCCGGTGGTATCGACGGCCTTCACCCGGTAGGCAGCGGCGGATGTCACCTGCCCGCCCTGCCGGTATTCGGCCCCCTCGGCGCCTTTGGTGATCAGCACGGCCAAACCCGGCGGCAGCACGGCCCCTGCCCCCATGGCCTTTTGCAATTGCTGAAACTCGACCGCGTTCACTGACAAAAGGTCCAGCGCCGCCAGATGCGGGATAACATTCTCAGGCCGGAACGGTGCCGCCGAAAGCGCCACGCGCAGCCCGTGCTGTCTGGCTTTGGCGATAGAGAAATCCAGCAGGTTGGTTTCATTCTGCATCAGCAGCCAGTCGCCCGCGCGGCACTGTTCCAACGCCGCCAGAACCGTGGATTCCGGAATGGCCCCATTCGCGCCACGATCCAGCACGATGACATTTTCGGCCCCGTCATCCACCAGAATAAGGGCCGATCCGGTTTCCACGCCGTCCAGCCGCGCGATGTGGTCAAGGTTCAGCCCCAATCCCGCAAGCGCCGCCTGCATCCGCGCGTCGTCCTGCGCCACAGCCCCGACATGGCGGACAGTGCCTTTGGCGCGCAGGATGGCGACCGACTGGTTCAGCCCCTTGCCCCCCAGCCCCACAGCGGTGCTGGCCGCCGCAATCGTCTCACCGGGGGCAGGAAAGTGCCGCACGCGATACACCCGATCCCAGTTGATCGAGCCGATGTTCAGAATGGTCATGGCAGATGGCCTTACAGATACCGCACCCCAAAGGTGGACTTGAACACTAGCGATTTCACCGGATCAAAGCCAAGCGGAATCTGGTCTTCGGGGGGGGCGGCGTTCAGACCGCCACCGCCACCTGTCCCAAGGGCCGCGAACAACAGGCCAGAATGTAGCCCTGCGCGATGTCATCCTCTGAAATGCCGCCGTTGTGGACCATATGCACCTCGCCCGACAGCTTTTTGACCTTGCAGGTGCCGCACAAACCAAAGGTACAGCCCGACGGGATGTTCAATCCGTTGGCGCGGGCCACGGCCAGCACCGTATCGGTTTCCGCGCAGGCCGCCGTCTTGCCGGAATTGGCAAAGGTGATCTCGGCTTGGGTGCCGGCATCCGGCGTGACATCGGACAGCGGCTGTGCTTCATCGTCGCTGCCCACCGGGGCCTGAAAGCTTTCCTGATGGTAATGCGCCATGTCAAAGCCCAGGCCCCCCAACATGTCACGCACCGCGCGCATAAAGGGTTCGGGGCCACAGCAGAACACTTCACGCTCCAGATAATCCGGGGCCATCAGGCCCAGCATGATCTGGGACAGGCGGCCCAGATAACCGGGCCAGACGCGGAACGGATCCGCCTCTTCGACCGTAAAGCGCAATTGCAGACCCGGCACCCGGTTGGCGAATTGCTCCAGCCGTTCGCGGAAGATGATTTCCGACGGGCGACGCGCGGCATGCACGAAAACGATGTCCGGCATCTGCCCCGAATCCCAGGCCCAGGTGGTCATCGACATCATCGGCGTGATACCCGACCCGGCCGAGATGAACAGGTATTTCCGCGCCGGGTGGCGATGAAAACTGAATATCCCCGCGGGGCCATAAGCCTTGATCCGCATGCCCGGCTTCAGATGATCCAGCATCCAGCGCGTGCCAATGCTGCCCGGCTGCGCCTTGACCGTGATGGAAATCGACAAGGGGCGCGAGGGGCTGGAGGAAATCGTATAGGTCCGCTGCACCGACCCACCGGGGACGGGAAGATCCAGCGTCAGGAACTGCCCCGGCTGATAATCGAACCAAGCCCCGGATGGCGCGCGGAAGGTAAAACTGGCGACATCCGCCGATTCCGGCACCACCATGGCGCATTCCAGCACCTCGTCATCGCGCCACGCTGCCGAGGTTCCGATACGGGCTTGGGCTGTCATCGTGTCACTCCGCCGCCATGGCGGGCGCAGGCGCCAGCCGGTTGATCATCACGTTGGAATACCAGTCGATGAACTGGATCACCCCGCCGGTGAACGGCCGGTGCAGCATCTACGGCGACGGC
>CAZCFC010000136.1:0-7973 GCA_964497815.1 uncultured Cypionkella sp. | reverse complement strand
TGTGCAAGACGCCCACGACAAAACCGCCGCCATGCAGATTGATCACCAGCGGCCCAGCCTCCGGATAATGTCGGCGGGCCACGCCTGCCACGCTGACATCCTGCGCCGTTACCCCCTTGGGATAGCCGCGGTGAAAAATGCGGCACATGCGGTCATAAATTGCGCGCTGATCAGCAATGGTCAGGCTGGCGGTGTCGGGCGGATAGGCCGCGTCGGTCGCGCGAATGAACGCCCACGTCGGGGCATCGATAAGGTTTGGGTAATCAGAAGCTGCCATGATCCTGCCTGTGGGGGCGTTGCCTTGGCGGGATCATGGCGGTGCGTTGGGCGTGCTGCAATGACAATCCGTCGCCACGATCGCTTTGTTCTTGCCGAAAAATGTCCTCAATTTCGCCGCAACTGTTGGGTAATCGTCGAGATTAGTGAGTAAAGCGTGCGGTTTTTCAACAATGGAGTCAGGAATGCAGCTTGTCAGATCATTTGACCAAAACCACGCCGCGCAGGTGGGTTTTGGGATCCGTGTGTTGCTGGTGTCCTCGGAAGCGGTGGAAAACCCGGTGCGTCACAAGTTGGCGGGCCTTGGAAGTCTGGTCGAAGTGACCAGTGATCTGTTTGTCGGTCTGGAAGCTGCGATCGAGGATCCGGCGGACTATGGGCTTTTCGTGATGGATTGCGACCTTATCGGCGGTATTGATGCGGGCAGGCGGGCGTTTTCGATGTTGGGGGAAACGACGCGGCGCTTGCCCGTGATCCTGATCAGCAAGGAATGCCAACAGCAACAATTTCCCGGGGACCGCAATACCCCGGTGATCCTGCGGTCGCCGCTGTCGGCGGTGTCGATGCGGGTGGGGTTTGAACATGCGCTGCGCGAACGCTTGTCGATGCGCGTGATGTGAAAGGTTCAAAATGAAAAAAGGCGGGTCATGGACCCGCCCTTTTCCAGTCAAACCTGCAAGACTCAGGCCAGCGCCAGATTGGTCGCAGATTCGCGGCCATCACGGCCTGCTTCGATGTCGAACGTCACCGGCTGGCCGTCTTTCAACGACCGCAAGCCAGCACGCTCCAACGCGGTGATATGAACGAACACGTCCTTTTTGCCACCTTCAGGGGCAATAAAGCCGTAACCTTTGGTTTCATTGAACCATTTCACGGTGCCCTTAGCCATCGTGAAGTCTCCTTCAGAATTGCCGCCCGCGAGATTGCGGCGGCCCGGCGCAGTCAGCCATGATCGAATGCTGTGCCGAAATCGGAGACAGAGATCGAATAGAGGTAACCTCGCTCCTTCGATATGGGGTCAGTTTTTCTTCAGATCAAGAAAAATTTCGCGCTTAGGCGCGTTCCGCAATCATATCCGGTTGCGCGTGACGGCGCGGCAGCATGACCAAAGCCAGTACCGCCACCGAGGCAATGGTGCCAATGCCCGACCACAGACCAAATGCAGCGATCCAGCTGACGTTCAGAATGACAAGGCCGAACAGCGCCGAAAAGAAGCCAACGCATCCCCCCAAAAGCAGCGAAACAACAGCCATGACATCCTCCTCGGTTATGTCATGGCAGATAAATCCCGGAACAAGGCGGGATTGAGGCAGAAAGGAGGAATGGTTGTGAAGGTCCGCCTAGAACCGTTTGCGCGCCCGCAGGGCGGCGCCAATGGTGCCATCGTCCAGATAATCCAGTTCACCGCCGATGGGCACGCCCTGCGCCAGCGACGTGATCTGCACGCCCAGACCGGACAGAACATCGGCGATATAATGTGCGGTGGTCTGGCCATCTACGGTGGCGTTCAGCGCCAGAATCACCTCTGACACACCGTCGGCCACGCGGGCGGCCAAGCGCGGAATGCCCAACTCTTCCGGCCCCATCGCATCCAGCGCCGAAAGAGTGCCGCCCAGAACGTGATAGCGGCCTTTGAATGCCCCGCCCCGTTCCATCGCCCAAAGGTCTGCCACATCTTCAACGACGCAGATTTCGCCGTTCGCGCGCGCCGGATCGGCACAGATCGGGCACAGATCGGCGGTGCCGATATTGCCGCAGACCGTACAATCGCGGGCGTTCAACGCTACGCCCGCCATCGCCTGTGCCAATGGGGCCAACAACTGCCCGCGTTTTTTCAGCAATGCCAACACTGCGCGACGGGCAGACCGCGGCCCAAGGCCCGGCAAGCGGGCCATCAGGTCAATCAGCGTTTCAATATCGCGCGTGGATTGCATGCGTCAGAACGGCAGCTTCATGTCCGCAGGCAGACCAAGTCCCTGCGCCATCTTCTGCATCTCGGATTGGCTGCGCGCGGCAGCTTTGGCTTGCGCGTCTCGGATGGCGGCGATGATCAGATCCTCAACCACTTCCTTTTCCGACGCGACCAGAATCGACGGATCAATATCCAGCCCTGTCACCTCGCCTTTTGCTGTTGCGCGCGCCTTGACCAAGCCACCGCCCGCCTCGCCCAGAACCACGGTGCGGGACAGTTCTTCCTGCAATTCGGCCATCTTGGCCTGCATGTCCTGCGCTGCTTTCATCATCTTGGCCATGTCGCCAAGGCCACCCAAACCTTTCAGCATCCTCGTCTCCTACATATCCTCAAAGGGATCAAATTCTTCGTCAACTTCGGGCAAAGCGTCGGCGGCGGCACTGGCGGCCATCGCCTCGGGCGTGCGAATTTCGGTGATTGTCGCACCCGGAAAGGCTGCCAGAACCGCTTGCACCAAGGGGCTGCCCATCGCCTCGGCCTTTTGCGCATTGGCGGCGGCATCGCGGTCTTCGGAAATCGTCGGCGCACCGCCCGACGCCACCACCGACACAACCCAGCGCGTGCCCGTCCAGCCCTGCAACCGCTGTGACAGCCGCGCGGCAAGGTCCTTGGCTGCCTTTGGGCCGGGCTCAAACTCAATCCGGCCGGGGGCGTAGTGCACCAGACGCAGGTTATTCTCGACCTCTATCTGCAACACACCATCGCGTTTTTCGCGAATTAGTTCAACAACCTGCGCAAAGCTGGCGTAAACCTGCCCGGGCATTTCGGCCAGGGCCACGGCCTGACCGCCCATCATGGTGGGTCCGCGCATCGGTGCCGCCGGGGCCAGTCGCATCATCGGCGCATGAACTGTGCCGCCGCCGCCCGCAGGCGCCCCGCCAGGCATCGGTTGCGGTTGTGACTGCAACCGCTTGATCAGCGCCTCGGGGTCCGGCAGATCGGCGACATGTGTCAACCGGATCACTGCCATTTCGGCGGCCATCATGGCGTTGGGGGCCAGCGCCACCTCTTCGAGAGCCTTGAGCAGCATCTGCCACATCCGGGTCAGCACCCGCATCGGCAGGCGCTGCGCCATATCAAGGCCACGCATCCGTTCGTCTTGCGGGGTGGTCGGATCGTCGGCGGCCTCGGGCGTGATCTTGATGACCGAAACCCAATGCGTGATTTCTGCCAGATCCCGCAGCACCGCCATCGGATCGGCACCATCGGCATATTGGCCGGACAGTTCCGCCAAAGCCCCCGCCGCGTTGCCCTGCATGATCAGATTGAACAGATCCAGCACCCGGCCCCGGTCGGCCAGCCCCAGCATCGCGCGCACCTGATCGGCGCTGGTTTCGCCCGCGCCATTGGAAATCGCCTGATCCAGCAGGCTGGTCGCATCGCGCGCCGAGCCTTCTGCCGCCCGCGTGATCATCGCCAGCGCGCCATCGGTGATCTGCGCGCCCTCGGCCGTAGCGATCTTGCGCAGCAGCGCCATCTGCACTTCGGGTTCGATCCGTTTCAGATCGAACCGCTGACAGCGCGACAGCACCGTCACTGGAACCTTGCGGATTTCGGTGGTGGCGAAGATGAATTTCACATGGGCGGGCGGTTCCTCCAGCGTTTTCAGCAGCGCGTTGAAGGCGGCGTTCGACAGCATGTGCACTTCGTCGATGATGTAGATTTTGTAGCGGGCCGAAGCCGCCCGATAATGCACGGAATCAATGACTTCGCGCATGTCGCCCACGCCGGTGCGTGACGCCGCGTCCATCTCCATCACGTCCACATGCCGACCTTCGGCAATGGCACGGCAGGGGTCACATTTGCCACAAGGCTCTGTCGTCGGGCCGCCGGTACCATCAGGGCCAACACAGTTCAGGCCCTTGGCAATAATCCGCGCCGTTGTGGTTTTGCCCGTCCCCCGGATACCCGTCATCATGAAGGCGTGCGCAATCCGATCCGCGGCGAAGGCGTTCTTCAGCGTGCGCACCATCGCCTCTTGGCCGACCAGATCGGCAAAGGTTTCGGGCCGGTATTTGCGGGCAAGAACCTGATAGGCTTGCTCGGGTGCGTCGGTCATCATGGCCTGTAAGGTTAGGATTCGGGCAACCGCCAGACTATGCCCATAGCCTGCCGCCGTAAACCGAAAGGGGGCCAGATGGTGCCAGAGATTGCAGAACTGCCATTGGGCGCGGGCTGGCTGGGCATTTGCCCGATGCCGGGACGCAGTGGCAACTATGCGGGCGATCTGACCGTGATTTCGGCGTGGCGACCAGGTCTGGTACTGACCATGACCGGCGTCCATGAACTGTACATCAAGGGCGCGGCGGGATTTGGCACCGACCTTGCGGCACTTGGCATCGTCTGGGCGCACCTGCCGATTGCCGATTTTGGCATACCCGATGGCAATGTGCAGACGGCCTGGCCGAATGTCTCTTTGCAGGCGCGGGGCATTTTGGCCAATGGTGGCAAAGTTCTGGCCCACTGCATGGGCGGATGCGGCCGGTCTGGCACAGCCCTGCTGCGCCTGATGGTCGAGATGGGCGAAGACGCGGAGGCCGCCTTGAACCGCTTGCGCGCCGTGCGCCCCTGCGCGGTGGAAACCCCGGCGCAATTTCAATGGGCAGCAGCGGGCAAAAATCACAAGCCCGGATAAAACCGGCGTCCTTCGTGCCCAAACATCCCACGGGAGGGGCCCGACTGCATCAGTCCGGCAAGCCTTGGTCCACCCGCTTGCCCTTGCGATGGGCCTTGCCCAAAGCCTGCGCTTTTGCCTTCGCCTGCTTCAGCGTCTGGGTGTTGGAACCCGCCTCGACCCCCAGCTTTTGCCAGCGTGCGACCCGTGCCGCATCCACCATCCCGGCGGCAATCCCGGCCTGAACCGCGCAGCCCGGTTCATGCGCATGCGTGCAGTTGCGAAACCGGCATTGCCCGGCCAATTCCACCAGATCGCCAAACAGCGCTGCAATGCCGCTTTCCGCGTCGGTCAGTTGCAGTTCGCGCATTCCCGGCGTGTCGATCAGCCAGCCCCCCCCCGGCAGCGCCAGCATGTTGCGCCGCGTGGTGGTATGGCGCCCCTTCGCATCATCCTCGCGAATGCCGCCCGTGTCCTGCAGGCTTGTGCCCAAGCCATTGGCAATAGTTGATTTTCCAACACCCGATGACCCAAGCAGCGCCACTGTGCGCCCGGGTCCACACCAAGGGGCCAGCGCCGCCACCGCATCCGGTTCGCGCGCATTCAGCGCCACCACGGCAAGATCGGGCGCCAGGGTTTTCGCCTGCGTGACAAAGCTGTTCACGTCGTCACACATATCGGCCTTGGTCAGCACGATCACCGCTTCGACCTCTGACGTCGTCGCCAGAATCATGAAACGTTCAAGCCGCCCGATGTTGAAATCGTTGTTGCATGAGGTCACGATGAACAGGGTGTCCAGATTGGCGGCGATCAACTGGCGCTCTGCCCCGGACCCCGCCGCGCGGCGCTGCATCAGGCTGTGGCGGCTTAGCACCCGGGTGATCCGGCCCAGATCGTGCAGCACCCAGTCGCCCACGGCCAGTTCGGCCATCGGCATGTCGGGGCGCAGAAACAGCGTGATCGGCCCGGTCTCGCCCAGCCCCTCGACCCGCGCGCGGTGAACGCTTGTCAGGCGTACAGGGGACTTGCCCGCGTCGTCATCCGTGATCTGTTCGGCAAATTCGGCGGTCCAACCAAGGTCGGCAAGGGAATATGGGGGCAAAGAGGGGCCTTTCGGGCAGGGCAGGGGACCACATTAGGCCGTCGGCGGGGCAAAGGGCAAGCCGGGGCTTGAACCCCGCGCGGATTGCGCCGACTTTGCGCAAAACGCAGGAGTTTGCCCGATGTCTTCAGCCGCCCGCATCGCCATTCTGACCGTATCCGATCGCGCCTCCCGTGGCGAATACGAGGACCGGGGTGGCCCGGCAGCCGAAGAGTGGCTGCGCCGGGTGATCACCAGTCCCATCGACATTCAGCGCCGCATCACCCCGGATGGCCGTACCGAAGTCGGGGCCCAACTGTGCGATCTGGCCGACATCTGGGGTGCGGATCTGATTCTTGCCACCGGCGGCACCGGCCCAAGTCCGCGCGACCAGACGCCCGAGGCCATGGCGGATGTGATAGGCATGGACCTTCCCGGCTTTGGTGAGGCGATGCGTGCCGCCAATTCACGGGTTGTTGCTACCGCAATCTTGTCGCGCCAGGGCGCGGGCCTGCGCGGCAAGACCCTGATCATCACTTTGCCAGGCAGTCCCAATGCCATCAGTACCAGCCTTGAGGCGGTCTTCGCCGCAGTGCCGTATTGCCTTGATCTGATCGGCGCGGCCCGCATTGAAACCGATCCGATGATCATCAAGGCCCATCGCCCCAAAACCTGATGCCGTGCCAAAGTGCGTCAGGCTGATGCGCCTGCGGTGGGCCGGGGGTTACGCCCCGCCCACCAATGTTCACGCCCCGACATCGGGCTGCGGCAACACCTGCACGGCGTTGATCTGCCAGCCGTCGGGCGTCTCAATCATCTGATAATCCAGCAGATGTGTGCGCCCGACTTCGTCGGTGATCATCACGCGCTGCCACAGGTTGCCCGCCACATTGCGCAATTCCAGCATTTGCACCGCACCGTGCCGCCAGACCATCGGGTAGCCCTGTTTGACCATCGCGCCAAAGTTGTCTGAGGTTCCGAAAATGCCCTTGATGTTGGGCGATGCAAAACTGAACGCGCGCGCAAAGTCATCGGCCATAAAGGCATCCAGTTGCGACTGGATGGTGCTTTGAATGGGTGCGTCCTGCGCCTGCGCGGGCAGGGCCAGAAGCGCCGCCGCCAAAAGTCCGTAAAGGCCAAGTCTCATTTCTGATCCCCCGTATACGTCCCGTCCAAAATGGTAGCGCCCCAAAGGCAAAGAAAAAGCCCCGGCACAGGTGCCGGGGCCAAAAATTGTCGCAGGCACCTTTGCGGGTGTCAGGCCAGCAGTTCGCCCGCAAGACCCTTGTCCAGCAAAGCGATGCTTTCTTCGATGCCGTAAAGCGCCACGAACCCGCCAAAGCGCGGCCCGTCAGAGGCACCCAGAAGCACCTCGTACAGCGCCTTGAACCAATCGCGCAGCGGCTCGAACCCGTGGTCCTTGCCAACGGCGAAGACCATGGATTGCAGCGCCTCGTCGTCCAGACCGCCCTGCCAGGCCGCCAGACGCGCCCGCAGGTCTTCCATCGCGGCGCGCTCTTGATCGGACGGAAGGCGGAACACCCGGTTCGGCGCAATGCGGTCGGCGAAATAACGCACGGCAAACCCTGCCGCCGCGTCCATATCCGGGTTGCCCTCGGGCGAGGCATCCGGCGCATAGCGCTTGATAAATCCCCAAAGCCCGCGCGCATCCTTGGCACCCGAAACCGAGGCCAGGTTCAGCAACATGCCAAAGCTGACCACCATTTTCGATTCCGGCGGATGGCCGGAATGAATGTGCCAAACCGGATTGTTCACCTGCGCCTCGACATCCTGCGTCGCATAGGCCCGCAACTGCTGATGATATTCGTCCATCGCCCTTGGGATCACATCAAAATGCATCCGCTTCGCCGTCTTCGGCTTTTGATACATGAAATAGGACAGGCTTTCAGACGAGGCATAGGTCAGCCATTCGTCGATCGTCAGGCCATTGCCCTTTGATTTCGAGATTTTCTGACCCTGATCATCCAGAAACAGCTCATAGCTGAAATGGTTGGGCTTGCGGCCGCCCA
>CAZCFC010000135.1:4383-8005 GCA_964497815.1 uncultured Cypionkella sp. | reverse complement strand
GTTTTCCGCCGTGATTCCGAACTCTTTGTACAGCCGCTCCATCGGGGCCGATGCGCCAAAGCTGGACATGCCAACGAAATCACATTTGCCATCGCGTCCCCGCTCGCCCAACAGCCAGCGGTCCCAGCCCATGCGCACGCCAGCCTCGATTGCCACCCGCACCGGACCGGGCGGCAGCACTTTGCGGCGATACGCCTCGTCCTGCTGGGCAAACAGCTCCATGCAGGGCATGGACACCACGCGGGTGCCGATGCCTTGGGCCTGCAACGCATCACGGGCCTGCAGCGCGATTTCAACTTCCGATCCCGTCGCCATCAGAATGACCTGACGCTTGCCTTCTGCCTCGGCCAGCACGTAGCCGCCCTTTGCGGTCAGGTTGGTGTTGGTGTGGGTCTTGCGCACCGTTGGCAGGTTTTGACGGCTCAGGGCCAGCACCGATGGCGTGGTCTTCGACGTGAACGCAATCTCCCATGCCTCGGCGGTTTCCACCAGATCAGCAGGGCGGAAGACGTAGGTGTTCGGAGTAGACCGCGAAATCGCCAGATGTTCCACGGGCTGGTGGGTCGGGCCATCTTCCCCCAGACCGATCGAGTCATGCGTCATCACATAGACCACCGGAATCCCCATCAGCGCCGACAAACGCATCGCCGGGCGCGCGTAATCGGTAAAGCACATGAAGGTGCCGGAATAGGGCCGCACGCCGCCGTGCAGCGCCATGCCGTTCATCGCCGAGGCCATGCCATGCTCGCGGATGCCGTAATAGACATAGCGGCCCTTGCGGTCGTCAACGCCGAACACGCCCAGATCGGCGGTCTTGGTGTTGTTCGACCCGGTCAGATCGGCAGACCCGCCGATGGTTTCCGGCAAGATCGGGTTCAGCGCAACCAGCACCTTTTCAGATGCCGCACGCGTCGCCAGCTTTGGCGCCGTTTCGGAGGCCGATTTCTTCACCGCGCGCACCGCAGAGGCCAGCTTGGCCGGAACATCGCCCGCGAACATGCGCTTGAATTCCGCCTGTTTCGCCGGGGACAGGGCGGCCATCCGCGCCTCCCATTCTGCGTGGGCCGCCGCACCGCGAAGACCGAAGGCCTCCCATTCGGCCTTGACTTTTGCAGGCACCTCAAACGCCGCCGACGTCCAGCCATAGGCCGCCTTCGCCGCCGCCATCTGTGCCGCATCCGTCAACGCGCCGTGGCCCTTGGACGTATCCTGCGCCGCGTGACCCAGCGCGATATGGGTCTTGCAGTCAATCAGCGTCGGCTTGTCCGACTTTTTCGCAGCCGTCAGGGCGCGGTCAATGTCTGCCGGATCATGGCCATCGCAATGCAGCACATTCCAGCCGCTGGCGGCAAAACGCGCACGCTGATCGGTCACATCCGACAACGACACCTTGCCGTCGATGGTGATGCCGTTGTTGTCCCACATCACGATCAGCCGCGACAACTGCAACTTGCCCGCAAGACCGATGGCTTCCTGCGACACCCCCTCCATCAGACAGCCGTCCCCGGCGATGACATAGGTATGATGGTCACAGACCTTCGAGCCCCAGCGCGCGCGCAGGTTTTCCTCGGCAATCGCAAAGCCCACCGAATTTGCAATGCCCTGACCCAGCGGCCCGGTGGTGGTTTCCACCCCCGCCACGTGACCATATTCCGGATGGCCTGCGGTAATCGCGCCCCACTGACGGAAGTTCTTGATCTGCTCGATCGTCATATCCGCGTAACCCGTCAGATACAAAAGCGAGTAGATCAACATCGAGCCGTGACCGGCCGACAGGATGAAGCGGTCACGGTCAGCCCAACGCGGGGCCTTGGGGTCGAACTTCAGATGCTTTTCGAACAACACGGTGGCCACATCGGCCATCCCCATCGGCATGCCCGAATGGCCCGAATTGGCGGCTGCCACGGCGTCCAGTGTCAGGGTGCGGATGGCGGCAGCGCGCATCCAATGATCGGGGTGGGCGGTGCGAAGCGTTTGGATATCCACGGTTGATGTCCTGTATATGAATTGGGTGGGCTGGGGGCTGCATAACAGCCCGTGCGGCAAGATCAAGCGCGCCCCGCAAGGCCTTGGTCGGAAAGGGGGGCCTATCTCTGCGCAATCGGCTAAGATCGTCCTTGACGCGGCCCGGATCGATTCGCACCATGGGCCAAAACCACCAAAAGACGACCACAGGAAAGGGCGCAGGGCCAATGCAGGACATCGCAGAACTGGAGCGGCGCATCACCGCTGCACTGGAACGCATCGGGCGCGGGGTGGCCAGCCTTGCCACAGCCCCCGAATCCGAATTGCCCGCCTCCATGGCCGAGGCCGAACTTGCCCGCCTGACCGAGGCGCTTGACGAAGAGCGCATGGCCAACGCCCAACTGAACGAGCGTTTGCGCGTGGTGCGTGACAAGGACGCGGGCGACAGGGCGGCCCTTGAGGCCCAGGTTGCCGACCTGACGGCGCAACTGGAAGCGCAATCCGTGGAACTGAACCGGCTGCGCCGCAGTGCCGAACAGTTGAATGCCGAAATGGCCGACCTGCGCGATGTGGCGGAACTTGGCGTCACGGAACCCGAACACATCAACAAGGCCATGCTGGCCGAACTTGAGGCCCTGCGCGCCGCCCGTACCTCCGAGGCCGAAGAACTGGCCGAAATTGTCGCTGCCCTGAACCCCCTGATTGCGGAGGCCCGCCACGATGCCTGATCTGGAAATCTTCATCGGCGGCCGCAGCTTCACCGTGTCCTGTCAGCCCGGCGAGGAACACTTCCTGCGCACCGCCGCCGCCATGCTGGACACCGAGGCGCAGCCCCTGGTCGCACAGATGGGCCGCCTGCCCGAAGCGCGGATGCTCTTGATGTCGGGACTGATGCTTGCCGACAAGACCGCGGCGGTCGAAGACGAATTGCGCCAGTTGAAACTGAAACTGGCCGAAATCGAGGCCCGCCCGGTGCCCGAGCGTGAAAAGATCGAAGTGCCGGTCGTGCCCGCCGCCGTGCGCGAAACCCTGGCCGAGATCGCCGCCCGGGCCGAGGCGCTGGCGGCGTCCATCGAAGAGCGCATGGCCTCGTGAAACCCGCGGCCCCGGCGCTTGCCCTGCTGCCAGACCCCCGGCGCAAGCCGAACGGCAGATGATCACCGCCCGCGGTCTGCGCAAGCGCGGCGTCGAGGTGACTTTGACCTAAGTGACCGCGCCCCCAGTGTTGGCCCCAGTGCTGGCCCCAGTGCCAGCATCGTCACACGGGCCGCAGATGGCGCACAGGTATCGCATTATCTGGAACAATCCGCCCCTGGCGCCCGCTGTGGCTGGCCGTCCGACGGATCAAGCTATGTCTGGTGAAGCAAGTGCGATGCAACCGCTCTCTTCTGGAACGATGCGACCGGCATTGAAACCGCGATTCTGTCCGGATGCAAACAGAACTGACGACAATTTTACTAAAACTGTCATCCTCTGTGTTCAAATATCCCGGGGGCGCGGGGGCTGGCCCCCGCTGTCTTGGCCACGCTGTCGCTGTCTTGGTCGCGCTGTGTCAGCCGGCCCAACCCGCGCAGGTTGGGCGATAGGGCCTGATCATCCCGCATGGATGCACCATGCGGGCGCGCCTCACCCCGCGTTGGCTTCGCGGATTTTCTCG
>CAZCFC010000135.1:0-4373 GCA_964497815.1 uncultured Cypionkella sp. | reverse complement strand
TCGGATGCCGCCTTGTCGAACGCCAGGCCGTTGGCTTCCAGCAGCGCGTCCAGCTCTCCCGACAGCGTCATCTCGATGGCAATATCACAGCCGCCGACGAATTCGCCCTTCACGTAAAGCTGCGGAATCGTCGGCCAGTCCGAGAACTCCTTGATTCCCTGCCGGATTTCGGCATCCGCCAACACGTTCACATCGGTGTATTCGACGCCGATGTAGTTCAAGATCCCCGCCACCTTGGACGAGAACCCGCACTGCGGCATCATCTTGGTGCCCTTCATGAACAGCACCACGTCGTTTTTGGTCACGGTGTCTTTGATCTGCTCAAGCGCTGTCATTTGTTTTCCCTTTGCGTTCGCCAGCGGTCGATCTGTCGCAACCGCCGCCAATATCCGATGCCATGTTTCCACAAACCCCTGTGCCCGGAATGATCGAACAATGATCAGACAGGCCCCAAAGGGCACTCATCCCTTACTCTGGCGCCTTCGTCGTCAGCGCCAGCGCGTGCAGCGCCCCCGAAGGTCCGTCCATCTTGCCCTTCAGGCTGGCATAGACCGCGCGCTGTTGCTGCACCCGGTTCATGCCCTTGAAACTGGCGTCGACGACTTCGGCCGAGAAATGCGCGCCGTCATCGCCTTGCACGGTGATTTTCGCGTCCGGAAAAGCCGCGCGGATCAGGGCTTCGATTTCATGGGCTTCGATGGCCATTTTGCACTCCGTTTGCTGTAGTCGCAAATGTAAGGCCGGGGCAGGGGGGCTGCAAGGGTGGTTTCACCGCGCCGCCCATTCCTGCCGCAATATCCCGAAAAGCACCAGATCCACCGACCGCGCCAGCGCCGGGCGATACCAATGCGCCCGCAGCCGCCCTTCAAGCGTGAAACCAGCGCGCTCATAGACCCGCTGCGCGCGCAGATTTTCGCCCGAAGCATCAAGCCACAGCCGCGCCGCGCCAAGATCTTCAAAGGCATGGCGCAGCAGCACCGCCAGAAACGCAGCCCCTGCACCGCCGCCGGTCTGCGCCAAGGCCAGCCTGCGCAACTCTACCCGCCCGGACGGATCGCCAATCTCGCAGAACAGCGCAAAACCCGCAGGGCCTTGATCGCCCTCCCAGATCAGCAACCGATGGGCCGGGTTGGCCAGATGTGCAGCCAACGCAGCCTCATCATCATCACTGATGAAGGGCGCATAATCCGGGTGCTGGGTCAGCCCCCGGATAAAGCCGAAATCATCAGGGGTTGCCGCCCGCAGCGTCACCCGACGGCCCGTTCGAACGCCGACCGATAAAGCGCCGACAGATCGGACAGCGCCGCCGCATCGCCGCCGAAATCGACGGTATCGCCGCCAAACACCCCGACACGCGCCACTGGTGCTCTGGCTGCCTTGCCCGCCGCTTCTATCGCCGCCACGGCATCCGGGGCACAGGCCACCAGATAACGGGCCTGATCTTCACCGAACAACTCTGCGGTGGTGCCAACCGTCAGGCGGATGCCCAGACCCGCACCCTCGGCCATCTCGAACGCGGCCAGCGCAAGCCCGCCATCACCCAGATCTGTGCAGGCCCGGATCGCCTTGCGCGCGCCCGAAATCACCGCCGCCGAGCCAAGTTCCGCCGCCAGATCGACCGTCGGCGCGTCGCCCGTCTCGATCCCGAATGCCTCGGCCAAAAGCGCCGACTGGCCCAGATGCCCGGCCGTAGCCCCGACCAGCAGCGCCACGTCTCCGGCCTGCGGGTGGCCTGCGATCAGATCATCCAGCGAGGCCAGAATTCCCACAGCACCTATCGTCGGCGTTGGCAGAATGCCCGATCCGTCCGTTTCGTTGTAAAGCGACACGTTGCCCGACACGATCGGCATGTCCAGCGCCGCGACCGCCGCCCCGATGCCCTTGATCGCGCCCACCATCTGCCCCATGATTTCGGGCTTTTCCGGGTTGCCAAAGTTAAGATTGTCCGTTGTGGCCAAAGGCTTGGCCCCCACGGCGATCAGATTGCGGAACGCCTCGGCCACCGCTTGCTTGCCGCCTTCAAACGGGTTTGCCTTGACATAGCGCGGCGTCACGTCTGACGTGAACGCCAGCGCCTTGCCCGTGCCATGCACCCGCACGACACCTGCACCCATGCCGGGGGCAATCACGGTATCCGCCCCAACCATGCTGTCATATTGCTCATAGACCCAGGCCTTGTGGGCATAGTTCGGGCTGCCAATCAACGCCCGCAACCCGGCAATCGCGCCAATGGCCGGCACGTCTCCCAAGGGGGCAGCCTTCGGGGTTTCCACCCAGGGCCGATCATATTCCGGTGCCGAAGACGACAGTTTCGACAGCGGCAGGTCGGCCTTCACGTCATTGCCATGCAGGATCAGAAACCGGTCTTCCGGGATCGTCTCACCGACAATCGCGAAATCCAGATCCCATTTGACGAAAATCGCCCGCGCAACGTCTTCCAGTTCCGGCTTCAGCACCATCAGCATCCGCTCTTGCGATTCCGACAGCATCATCTCGTAGGCGGTCATGTTGGTTTCGCGCTGCGGCACGTCATCCAGTTGCAGCTTGATGCCCAGACCGCCCTTGTCGCCCATTTCCACAGCAGAACAGGTCAGGCCCGCAGCCCCCATGTCCTGAATGGAAATCACGGCACCGGACGCCATCAGTTCCAAACAAGCCTCAAGCAGCCGCTTTTCGGTAAAGGGGTCGCCCACCTGCACGGTGGGGCGTTTTTCCTCGATCGTGTCATCGAATTCGGCAGATGCCATCGTCGCGCCGCCGACGCCGTCGCGCCCGGTTTTCGCACCCAGATACACCACCGGCATTCCAACGCCACTGGCCACCGAGTAGAAAATCTTGTCGGCATCGGCCAGACCCGCCGCAAAGGCGTTGACCAGACAGTTGCCGTTGTATGATTTGTGGAACCGCACTTCGCCGCCGACGGTCGGCACGCCAAAGGCATTGCCGTAACCGCCCACCCCTTCGACCACACCCTTGACCAGATAGCCGGTCTTCGGGTGGGACGGCACCCCGAACGACAGCGAGTTCATCGCGGCAATCGGGCGCGCGCCCATGGTGAACACATCGCGCAGAATGCCGCCAACGCCCGTCGCCGCGCCCTGATGCGGTTCGATATAGGACGGGTGGTTGTGGCTCTCCATCTTGAAGATCACCGCCTGCCCATCGCCAATATCAACAAC
This sequence comes from uncultured Cypionkella sp., assembly GCA_964497815.1. Taxonomy (GTDB): domain Bacteria; phylum Pseudomonadota; class Alphaproteobacteria; order Rhodobacterales; family Rhodobacteraceae; genus Cypionkella. The sequence continues at coordinate 1,194 of CAZCFC010000135.1, read as the reverse complement.
CCCGGCGTTCTCACCGGGTCCGCAGATCACTTGCGGCCCGGTGGTGGGCAGGGTGCGCAGCCATTTCTTCGAGGATTTGTAGGAACAATGCTCATTCCACATCGCCGAGAAAATCCCCAGCTCGGTGAAAGTCGGCACCCGCCCGATGATCTGCAACAGCCGCTGATACTCGTCCGGCTTCATGCCGTGCTTTGCGACCAGATCCGGGGTGATTTCGGGTTCATTCATAGCCGCAGCCCTCATGTGTTCCGCTTTGCGCGCGCTTTACGCGATAGGGGCGCAAAGGGGAAGACCAAAGGGCCGCACCATGGCAAAAACGCCGCCCCAACCCGCCTGCGCGCCAATCTGACTGACATCTGTCTTGCATCTTGTCGGAAAACCGCTCGGCCTTTTCGGCACAGTCCCTGCCTGTCGGCCGCGGCCATTCAGGGTGCTGCAACATCCGTCGGATCGCTTTTGACGCGATATCGAAAATCCGCCGGCTTTCGGCTGCAGGGCTGCGCTTCGTCCGCACACATACGGCGACAGGCGCCCCGATCACAGACAACAACGAGGCTGCATGACGGCATCCACCCCGACGACAGCCTGGCCATCCGCGCACCGGCCCTGATCACGCCAAGGGGGCAGGGTCAACCTGGGCCCGAAAGGGGGGGGGAATCACTGCGCCAACCCTTTCAATGATGCCGCTTTTCCACGCCAACAGAACGAAAATCTGCCAATCCGCTCAGCATGCGAAAAAAATACCCGCCAAATCAAAAAAAAGGCCGAGCTTTCGCTCGGCCAAGTCCAACAGGGAGGTATGAAGAGGCAAGAGCGAACTCAATTACCTCTTCGCAGTTGTGTTTATACCTTGGTGTGGATTGGCTCAACGATAATCATGCTGCAATTGCGGCATTGCCGCCATGCGCTGTGTGCATGGCTCGTCCTTTTTTTGCCAAATCAGAGCGTAAAATGACCCAATTGCGGACATTTTTACTAAAATTTGCATCCTCTGTGCCCAAATATCCCACGGGGGAGGATTTGCGCAGCAAAGCCGCGGGGGTGTGAAACCCCCGCCTTTGGCATCAGGCCTAATCCTGCTGCCGCCGCCGGAACGCCATGATTTCTTCCAGCACGAAATCCCGGAACGCCGAAACCCGCTTGGAATGCCGCAACTCCTCGGGATAGGCCAGAAACACAGGCACTTCTGTCGAT